>JAJZEV010000185.1:10965-19709 GCA_021805665.1 Pseudomonadota bacterium | reverse complement strand
CGCCGGGTTTTCCTCCCTGTCGGGCGGAAACCAGCAAAAGGCGGTGCTGGCGCGCGAATTAACGCTGCCAAACCTGGCATTCCTGGTTGCCGCGCAACCCACCCGCGGCCTGGACGTCGGCGCGGTCG
The DNA here is from genome assembly GCA_021805665.1 of Pseudomonadota bacterium. GTDB lineage: Bacteria > Pseudomonadota > Alphaproteobacteria > Acetobacterales > Acetobacteraceae > Rhodopila. The sequence continues at coordinate 19,581 of JAJZEV010000185.1, read as the reverse complement.
AAGCGGTCTATGGCCATATCCGCGAGGCCTGCAGGCTCGGTGTCGGCGTGCTGCTGATTTCCTCGGAACTGGACGAACTGCTGGCGGTGGCCGACCGCATCGTGGTGTTCTATCGCGGCCGGATTGTCGGCACTTGCCCCGCCAGCCCGGCTTACCGGGAGCGTGTCGGCATCCTTATGTCGGGTCAGCCGGCATGAGCCGCCGGTATCAGCCCGGGCCCGGCATCCTGATCTCCATTGGTGCCGTCGCCGCCGCCGTGCTTCTGGGTATCGTCCTGATCGCGCTGATTGGCGTGCCGATCGGCGATGCGGTGGATGCTTTTGTCGATGGTACTGTCGGGTCCGCCTATGCCATCGCGGCTTCGGTGAACCGCAGCGTGGTGTTCGCGCTGGTTGGCATCGGCTTCGTCTTCGCCAACCGGGCGAACCTGACCAATGTGGGCGGAGAAGGTCAGATCGCGGTGGGCGGCATCGCCGCCACGGCGGTCGCCCTGTATGGCCATGTCGCCGGATTGCCGCCGGGCCTGCCATTCGTCCTGCCGATGCTGGCGGCGGTGGCGGCAGGCGCGCTGTGGGGCGGACTGGCTGGCATCCTGAAAACGCGGGCAGGGACGAACGAAGTCATCTCCACCTTGCTGTTGTCGTTCATCGCGGTCTGGCTGCTGTATTGGTGCGTGCAATCCAATGCCTTGCTGCGGCAGCCGATGACCAACTCCGCCACGCTGCCGGAATCACTTGAAATATCGGATATCACCAAGCTGCCCCTGGTGACGGCCGATCCGTCGCTGCCGCTGAACATCGGGCTGCCGTTGACCCTGCTGATCGCCGTGGTCGTGGCGATCTTGCTGACGCGCGGCACCGTTGGGTTGCGGCTGCGGGCCATCGGGCTGAACCCGGTCGCGGCCCGCCGAGCGGGAATCGCGACGGAATGGTATGCTGTGGCGGCGATGCTGGTGGCGGGCGGATTGGGCGGGCTGGCGGGCGCGTTGATGCTGCAAGGCGACCAGTATGTGCTGAAGGACGGATTTTCCTCCGGCTATGGCTTCGACGGTCTGGTCGTCGGGCTGCTGGCCCGGGGTTCGGTCGTCGGCGTCATTGCCAGCGCCCTGCTGTTCGGCTTCCTGCGATCCGGCGGCATTTCGATGGAGTTGCAGGCCGGAGTGCCATCGGCGGTGGTGCAGATCATTCAGGGCATTATCGTCGTGGCGCTGGCCGGCGCCGCCTATTGGATGGAACGGCGGGGGACAACGCGATGATCAGTGCGGAATCGGCGGCCGTCTTCATCGGTTCCTCGATCCGGCTTGCCACGCCGCTGTTGATGGGCGGCATCGGAGAACTGGTCAGCGAACGGGCCGGCGTGCTGAACATGAGTGTCGAGGGCATGATGCTGACGGGGGCCTTCGCCGGGGCGGTTGGATCATGGGCGACCGGCCAGCCCATCCTGGGGCTGGCGATCGGACTGCTGGCGGTGCTGCCGGTGGCGCTTTTGCAGGCATGGCTGAGCAACACCTTGCGGGCGAACCAGATCGTCAGCGGCATTGGCATCAATATCCTGGTTTTGGGTGTCACCACGCTGGGCTACCGCGAGATCTTCGGAGAGCGTTCCAGCGACGAAATTCCCGGCTTCGGCAAGTGGGCGCCACCGTTACTGGGTGACATACCAGTGTTCGGTCAGGCGGTGTTCCTGCAGGTTTGGATCGTTTATCTGGGGCTGGCGATCGCAGTCGCTACCATGCTGGTGCTGCGGTTCACTGCTGCCGGCCTTGCGGTCCATGCGGCGGGGATGGAGCCCGGGGCGGTCGATAAATCCGGACTGTCGGTGAACAGGATTCGCTATGGCGCGGTGTTGTTCACCGGCCTGATGTCGGCGCTGGGCGGCACGTTTCTGTCGATCGGCGACATTCACACCTTCACCGAGGGCATGACCCGCGGCGCCGGCTACCTTGCCATCGCCGCGGTGATCTTCGGGAACTGGAAGGTTGGCCGCACCATCGGCGCCTGCCTGCTGTTCGGTGCCGCGACCGCGCTACAGTTCCAGTTGCCGGCGATGGGCGTGGACATACCCAACGCGCTGCTGATCATGCTGCCGTATCTGCTGGCGTTCCTGGCCGTCGCGGGGCTTGTGGGGCGGCAAAGCGCACCGGCATCGCTGACCGTGCCCTGGTGAGCAAGGACCGCCCCGATCCGTGATTCTGTGCCGGCTTGGATGGCCGTGAAACTCACGAAGCGGCCTCCCGGCGGCGTGTGGGTTTCCGTGCCGAGCGCAGGATAAAGTAAATGCTAAGCCGGATGAACAGGAACCGAGAATGGGCGTGGCGTCGCCACCCCGTTGCCTGCGATCCCTATTCCGCTCGGCAACCCTACGCGGCCTTTTTCAACCGCTTTGCCTTATTCCCGCGCAACTGGCTCGGCGCACTGCCGCCCTTGGCGCGGTCCAATACGAACCGGGCATAGTCATCCATATCCCCGTCGAACGGTTTCACCGTCCCATCGGCGGCGAGCCACAGCCGGTCGGCGACCAGTTCCATCAGCGACCGGTCATGGGTAATCAAAATCACCGCCCCCTGATACTCGTTCAGCGCATCCAGCAGTGCTCGGCGGCTGTCGATGTCCAGATGGTTCGTCGGTTCGTCCAGGATCAGCAGATGCGGCGCGGCCATCGCCACCAGATTGAGCAGCAGGCGGGCACGCTCCCCGCCCGACAGGTGCTCCACCGTGGTGGACTGCTTCTCGAACCCGATGCCAAAGCCGGCGAGGCGGGAGCGGTAGGAGGTCTCGTTATCGTCCGGCCGCTCCCGCCGGATAATGTCCAGCGGGGTGTCGTTGGGGTCCAAGGCCTCGATCTGGTGTTGGTGGAACCAGCCGACCTTGATCCGGCGTTCGCGTTGCATGTGCCCCGATTGCAGTTGCAGGGCACCCGCCGCCATCTTGGCGAAAGTGGATTTGCCGGCGCCGTTGACGCCCAGCAGGCCGATGCGATCGTCCACGTCCAGGCGCAGGTTCAGATTCCGCAGGATCGGTTCGCCGCCATAACCGACAGATGCAGCCTCCAGCCCCATCAGCGGCGGGGCCAGCGGACGGGTTGGGGAGGGCAGGGTGAACGGGGCGACCCGTTCCTCGATGGTGGTGGCCACCGGCTCCATCTTCGCGAGGCGCTTCATGCGGGACTGGGCCTGCGCCGCCTTGCTGGCCTTGGCCCTGAAGCGGTCCACGAAACTTTGCAGGTGGGCGCGTTCGGCTTCCTGTTTGGCCGCGAATGCGGACAGCAGACGGGCTTTCTCCGCGCGCCGTTTTTCGAATTCGTCATAGCCGCCGGTATAAAGGTCCAGCTTGCCGTTTTGCAGATGCAGGATGGCATCGACGGAGTTGTTCAGCAACTCGCGGTCATGGCTGATGATGATGGCGGCGTTCGGGTATTTGCGCAGCCGGGCTTCCAGCCACATGGCGCCTTCAAGGTCCAGGTAGTTGGTGGGTTCGTCCAGCAGCAGCAGGTCCGGTTCGGCGAACAGCGCGGCGGCCAGGGCAACGCGCATGCGCCAGCCGCCGGAGAACTCGGCCATCGGGCGCGCCAGATCCGCGGTCGAAAACCCCAGCCCCGCCAGGATTTCCCCCGCCCGCGCGGGCGCCCGGTCGGCGCCGATTTCTTCCAGCCGGGCGTAGATGTCGGCGATCCGTTCCGGTTCGGCTGTCTCCAGTTCGGAATACAGGGCATCGCGCTGCGTGTCGGCGGCCAGGATTGTATCCAGCAGGCTGACCGGCGTGGCCGGATGTTCCTGGTCCACGCTGGCGACACGGGCGCCCTTCGGCAGGCCGAATTCGCCGCCGTCCGGCGAAAGTTCGCCCAGGATCAGCTTGAACAGCGTGGATTTGCCGACGCCGTTGCGCCCGACCAGCCCGACCTTGGCGGCAGGGGGGATCAGGACACTGGCATGGTCGAAGAAGCGGCGCCCCCATGCGTTGAACACGAGGTCATCGATTTGCAGCATGATCTTATCCGGGAGCAGTTAAGCGATATGTAACTGCTGCGGTGCAACATTGCGAGGGTTGCTTGCGAGTGGCTGCCACGCGCGCCGGATTTGCACACCCGGCCCGGGTTTAGTTCGGGTTTGTCCCGGCGGCGGGCTTCGGCAGTCCCTTGATCGCGGCCATGCGGGCCAGGCGGTTCGGACAGTTGCGAAACTGCGAGTCCACGCACTGGACTTTTCCGCAGTCCAGGCAGGCGGCGATCTCCGCCGGCACATCGGTGACGATGTGATTGGAAGCCCATGCCCATAGCTTCTTCAGCATGTTGCCCAATTCCTCCGGCAGCCGCGATCCCGCCAACAGATCATAGTAGGGGCCTGGATGCCCTGATCTGGATCAAATGTTACGCTGAAGCCTTTCCGCGGCACGTTGAAACCGATCGCGAGACGTGGGACATCGAATCCGGGCGCCCAGTATGGCGCGTAAGCGTTGGGAAGAAAACCGAGCCATGAACAAACCCATGACTACTGTGCGGCTGGGCTGCGGCGCGGGCTTTTCCTCTGACCGGCTTGGTCCGGCGGTCGATCTGGCACAGCGGGGGGCGCTGGATTACCTGGTGTTCGAGTGTTTGGGCGAGCGTACCATGGCGTTTGGCCATCGCGACCGGATGCTGAACCCGACACGCGGCTTCAATCCCCAGCTCGGTGCGCGGATGCGCGGCGTGCTGGCGCATTGCCATGCGAACGGGACGAAGATCGTGACCAACATGGGGGTGGCGAACCCGCGTGCGGCGGCGCTGCTGGTGATCGATATCGCCAGGGAACTGGGACTTCGCGGCCTGAAAGTGGCGTGCGTGGAGGGCGACGATGTCACCCATCTGATCGGTCCGGACACCGCATTCATGGATCATCCCGGGACGGTCGCGGATGTCGGCCTGCGCATGGTGGGGGCCAATGTCTATATGGGCGCGGAGGCGTTGCTGCCGGCGTTGCGGGCTGGTGCCGATGTGGTGATCGCCGGCCGCGTTGCCGACCCGACGCTGTTTCTGTCGCCGCTGGTGCATCGTTTCGGCTGGGCGCTGGACGATTGGACCATGCTGGGGCGCGGCACGCTGGCCGGCCATCTGATGGAATGCGGGATGCAGATCACCGGTGGGTATTTCGCCGATCCGGGCTACAAGGACGTGCCGCGCCTGGCGGATTGCGGATTTCCGATCGCCGAGGTTCAGGCGGACGGTAATTTCGTGATCACCAAGCTGGCGGATACCGGCGGCTGCGTCACGCCGGCAACGGTGAAAGAGCAGCTTCTGTATGAGGTCCACGATCCCGCCGCCTATCTGACGCCCGATGTGACCGCCAACTTCCGCCGGGTCGGTATCGCCGAGGCCGGCCCGGATCGTGTGCGCGTCAGCGGCGGCGACGGCAGCGTTCGGCCCGACAAGCTGAAAGTCACGATCGGTTTCGACGGCGGCTTCCTGGGCGAGGGCGGGGTCAGCTACGCCGGCCCCAATGCCAGGGCGCGCGCCGAACTGGCGGCCGATGTGGTGCGCGAGCGCTTGACCCGGATCAATCGGTTGGGCGGGGATTTGCGGATCGACCTGATCGGCCTGAACTCCCTGCACCAGACCGCCGAGGTGCCTGCCGGCGACAGCGCGGATATCAGGCTGCATGTGGCGTTGCGCTCCACCGAACGGGACGACGTCGATACCATGCTGTGGGAGGTGGAATCGCTGCTGTGCTGTGGGCCGGCCGGCGGCGGCGGGTATCGGGGGCAGGTGACGCCGTGCGTGGTGACACATTCGGCGCTGATAGAGCGCGACCGGGTTTCTCCGACATTCGAGGTTTTCACGGCATGAGCCAGCGAACGATTCACGACATCGCCCATGCGCGCGCGGGCGATAAGGGCAATACCTCGAATGTTTCGGTTTGGGTGTACGATCCGAAGGACTATCCGTTACTGAAGCGGACGCTGACGGCGGAGCGGATCAAGACGGCATTTCCGAAGCTGTTTAGCGGATCGGTGACCCGGTATGAGATGGACGATCTGCACGGGTTGAACTTCGTCATGCTGGATGCGCTGGAAGGCGGGGTGAATACCTCGCTGAACCTGGACTCGCACGGGAAGTCGTTCAGCTATCTGATCCTGGGCCTGCCGATCGAAGCGTGAGGGTCGGGTTCCGCTGCGTTCGAACCCCGGGGCTAATCCAGCCCCAGCGGATCGAACGGAAGCACCGCTTTCTCGGTGGGCAACTCTTTCGCGTCCCAGCCCCCGCCAAGCGCGCGGACCAGGTTGATCGATGCCTGCTGCACCCGGATATCGGTATTGAGCTGGGTCGTGGAGGCCTGAAAGAGGGTAACCTGCGCCACCACGACATCGAGATAGTTGCCGACGCCTGTCCGGTAGAGTTGCAAAGCCAGGTTCACCGCTCTGGAGGATGCGGAGAACACGACCTTATCCTCGGCGGCTTCCTTGGCCAGAAAATCGTTCAGCGCCAACTGATCCTCGACCTGCTGAAACGCCGACAGGACGACAGAGCGATATTGATCGCGCGTCCGTCGATAGGCGGAATCCGCGAACCCCAGTTCGGCCCGGCGCAGCCCGCCCTCGAACAACGGCATTCCGATCGCCGCACCGATCGACCACATGGCGTTGGGCAGACTGAACAGATTGAAGCCAGAATCCTGGGGCCCGGCGATCCCCCCCAGGGAAATGTTTGGATAGAACGCCGCCCGAGCAACACCGATTTCCGCGTTGGCCGATGCCATATACCGTTCCGCAGCGGCAATATCCGGGCGGCGCTGCAACAGGGTGGACGGCAGGCCTGTCGGAATATGCGGCAAGATCAAGGGCATGTCCTGCTGCGGGGGCAGGGTGAATCCGTTGGCTGAAACGCCGATCAGCACGGCGATGGCATGTAACGCCACGGCGCGTTGAGCAGCACTTTCGTACAGCAGGGCAACCGCCCCGCCATATTGCGCTTCGGCGCGAGCCACATCCAGTTCGTTGCCGATCCGGTCGTTCAGCCGAAGCCGGGTGATATTCACGGCCGTTCGATAGGTCTCTGCCGTTTGCCGGTACAGCAAGGCTTGTTGGTCCAGGCCGCGCAGCGTCATATAGGCATTGGCCAGTTCGGCCTGAAGACTTAGCTTGACCGCGGCAAGATTGGCCGCTTCCGCCTGGGCCAGACGCTCCCTGGACCTCGCCTCGTTACGGATACTCTCCCAGATGTCGATTTCCCAGCTTGCCGCTGCATCAACCTGGACCGAGGGTTCCACCAGCGGCGCGACGCTTTTGGGGGACCGGAACAGCCGCGTTGGCGACTGCCTGTTTTGCGACGCCTGACCGTTGATGCCGATTTGGGGATACAGTCCGGCTTCCGCCTCCGCCGCCAGTTCGCGCGCCTGAACGAAGGTTTCCTCCGCAACCATCAGGTCCGGATTGTCCGGCACCTTCGATTCCAGGTCGTTCAGAGTCGGGTTGCCATACGATGTCCACCACGGCCCCGGCGGGACGCCATCCCCGGGGTGGGCGATTTCCCAGGGGCTTGTTCCCTGATAGCTGTCGGGGATCGCGAATACCGGCGGCTGGTAAAGGGGCGCGAGATCGCAGCCGGTCAGGGCGGACACGGCCAGGGTGGACACGGCAAGCGCCGCCGCGATCATACCCGGGCGGTTCAATGGCCCGGCGCCTTCGCTGGCGGACTTTCCGGTGGGTTATCGTTGGCATTCTCCGGCGAGGTCTGCACCACCTTGACGGTCTGGCCCTCCAGCAACCCGTCCGACGGGTTGGCGATCAGTTTATCTGTTGCCTTCAGGCCCTGTGTCACCTGCACGGTCTGGCCCAGATTCAGGCCGATCGCCACGTCTTGCAAATGAACCTTGCTGCTGGAATCCACCAACGCCACCTGCAAGCCCTTCGCCCGGAACAGCAGCGCCTGTTCCGGGACGACGAGGATGTTGGGGTCCGTCGGCACGACGAACTTGATCTGCGCGAAAGATCCGGGGAAAATGTTCCTTTTCGGGTTTGGCATCGTCAGTTCGGTCAGAATGGTTCGGGCAGTCGTGTTGAAGGATTTTGCGGTTGTGACGACGGTGGCTTCGAACGTCTGGTTCGGGAACTGTGGCAACGTCACCGTGACGTGCAGATCCGGCTTGATAAAGCCGGAATAATCCTGCGGAACCGACACGAAGACGCGCAGTTCGTGGATGTCCGCGACAGAAAACAGCTCCTGCGTGTGGCCTTGCTGGCCCGCGCTGCCGCCGGCCGCGTTCACGAAGGCCCCGACATCTGTATAACGGGCAGTGACGATCCCTTCGAACGGGGCGACGACCTGCTTGAACGCCTCTTTCGACTCATAGCGCGCGACGTTGAACTCCGCGGCCGAGACGCGGGCCTGCTGTGCCTTGTAGTTGGCGATGTTCACGTCAACCGTTTCCTGTGAAACCGCTTGCGTTCCGGCCAGCTTCTGCCACCGATCAGCGGTAACCTTGGCGAGTTCGGCGCGGGTCTTTTCCACTTCTAACTGAGAACGTGCCTGCTGTAGTTCCTGGTCGAGGTCGGGGGTTTCGATAGTCGCCAGCAATTCACCCTTTGTCACCGGATCGCCATAGTCCTTGTACCAATTCTTTACGTAACCGGTGACCTGGGCAAAAAT
>JAJZEV010000185.1:0-10402 GCA_021805665.1 Pseudomonadota bacterium | reverse complement strand
GGCATCCGCATGGACGGCCAGTTGCTCCCGCGCATAGCTGACCACCAGGATGGAGTTCGCGGTCGCCGTGCCCATGCACATGATCGCGCCGGTCAGGGCGGGTACCGATAACGTGGTTTCGGTCAGGAACAGCGACCATACGATACCCGCCAAAGCGCCGGGCAGCGCCGTAATGATGATGAATGGATCAAGCCAGGACTGGAAATTGACGACAATGACCAGATAAACCAGGACAACGGCGAAAGCCAGGCCGGCCAGAAGTTGCTCGTACGCATCGACCATCGTGACAGCCTGTCCGCGGATCGCGACCCGGGCGCCTTTCGGCACGTCCTTGACCGTTTCATCCAGTATATGCTGGACCGCGTCGTTGACAGCGCCAAGATCACGGCCCTGCAGACTGGCGTAAATGTCGATGGTCGGCGTGATGGCATAATGGGACACCACCAGCGGGATACCCGCCTGGGTGATATGGGCCAGTGCCCCGAGCAGTTCCGGACTTTTCTTTTGGCCGGCGGCCATGCCGGCATCGATCGGAACGGTTTCCAGTTCGTCGATGCTGCTCAGTTGCGGCTGGGGGGTCTGAATGTTGATCAGATAGGACACGCCGTTGCTGGTATCCAGCCAGTAACTGGGTGCCACCTGTCCGCTTCCGGACAAGGTGCTTAGCGCATTGTTGGCGATGTTCGCCTCGGTCAGTCCGGTGCTGGATGCAAAGCTGCGGGACGCGGTCACGCGCAATGATGGGGAGTGCAGCGCCTGGAAGATATTCGCGTCGGCAACGCCGGGTATTTTGGCGATCCGCGCCAGAACGGATTTGGCATAGGCGAAATTGGCTTCTTGATCGCGTCCGGTGATTTGCACATCGATAGGGGCGGGCAGTCCGAAGTCCAGAATTTTGGCGGTGATGTCGCCGGGCAGGAAGGTGAAGGCCGTACCGGGAAAGATCGAGGGCAGGGACGCCCGCAACAGCGCACGGTATCGCTGCACCGGCGCGGAGTCGCTGTTGAGGCTGATCGTGATGTCGCAGTCCTCGGGACCGATCGTGCCGCTGGCGTTGTAAACCTCGTCGATGCCGCTGGTGGGCAGGCCGCAGTTATCGACGATGCCGGCGACTTTGCCGGGCAGGAGTTTACGCACCTCCTGCCCGACCAGAACGGCCAGCTTTCCCGAATCCTCGATCCTGGTACCCACCTGCGCCCGGATATGCATATCCATCTCGCCGGATCGCACCTCGGGAAAGAAGTTCCGTCCAAGGAATGGTATCAACGCCAGGGAGGCGAGGGACAGGCCGAGGAACGCCAGGATGAAGCGGCCGGGAACCTGGACGATATCCTGTAACAGGCCGTGGTAACCGTCGCGAAACCGCTCGAACCCGCGATTGAACCCGCGCTGAAAGCGGGTGAACACGCCGCCGCCGGTCTGCTCCACGGGTTTGCCGTCTTCATCTTTCGCGAGGACCTGCTTTTGCAGCAGCCAGACCGCCATGGTTGGCACCAGTGTGCGGGACAGGATGAACGATGCGATCATCGCGAACACGATAGCCATCGCCAGCGGTTTGAAGAGGTAGCCGCCGATCCCGCCGAGAGAAAACAGCGGCAACCAGACGATGCTGATGCAGATGGTCGATACGAAGGTTGGAATGACGATCTGATTGGCCGCGTTGATGATCGCGGGTTCCAGTTCGCCGCCTTCGTCCAGGTGGGAGGAGATGTTTTCGATCATCACCGTCGCGTCGTCCACGAGGATGCCGACCGCCAGGGCAAGGCCGCCCAATGTCATCACATTGATCGTTTGCCCCAGCCACGACAGGGCAGCAATCGAGGACAGGATGCACAGCGGGATCGAGATGGCGACAATCACGGTAGAGCGCCACGACCCCAAAAACAGCAATACCAGCGCACCGGTCAGCATGGCCGCGGTCGCCATTTCGCGCACGACATCGGCGATCGAGGCGCGCACGAATTTGGAGGCGTCGTTCAGCGGAGTGATTTTCACCCCTTCCGGCAGGGTGCTTTCGATTTGCGGAAGCAGTTTCTTGATTCCATCGACCACGGCGAGTGTCGAGGCGTCGCCGGTTTTCAGGATCTGCATCAGCACGGACTGGTGGCCGCCGACCAGGACCATGTTGCTTTGCGGCGGCCCGCCGCGGTGGACATAGGCGACATCGCGCAGATAGACGACGGCGTTGCCCACCTGTCTGATCGGGATGTTGTTGAACGTGTCGATATTGACCGGGGCGGCGTTGGTTGCCACCAGGAAGTCGAACTTGCCGATTTTCTGGTCGCCCGCCGGCAGCACCAGATTTTGGGTGGCGAGCGCCTTTGTCACGTCTTCCGCCGACATCCCGTGCTCCAGCAGCGACTGCTGGTTCAGATCGACCTCGACGACCAGCGAGGTACCGCCGTACGGTGTGGGGATGGCCACGCCCGGAACCGTGATCAAAGCCGGGCGGATGAAGTTAGATGCAAGATCATAAAGTTCCTGCACGGTCTGGGTGCTGCCGGACACCTGCAAGTCCAGAACCGGGACGCTGGATGCATCGTACACCAGGATGGCGGGGGGCGTGATGCCCGTGGGCATCTGTTTCAGGACGGTTTGGGCACTGGCCGCGATTTGTGCCTGGGCGGCGGCTACGTTGGTACCGGGCTGAAAGAAGATTTTGATGATACCGCGCCCGTAAAGCGACTGGCTTTCGATATGCTGGATGTTGCTGACCGTGGTCGTCATCGACCGTTCGAAATAATAGACGACGCGGCCGGACATATCCTCGGGCAAAAGGCCGTTGTATGTCCAGACAACGGCGACAACCGGAATGTTGATGGACGGAAATATGTCTGTCGGGGTTTTGAAAATCGCCTGGCCGCCGAAGATGACGATAAGAATGGCCAGAACGACGAAAGTGAGGCGCCTTCGAAGGGCGATAATAACAATCGCGTTCATTGAGTTTCCCCGTAAACCGGCGTCGTCGGTTCGTTCTCAAGATACGCTGACAACGAAATCATGATATCCGGCCGCGGCGGTTGAGTCGAATGGGCAAAAGCGTCCTCGTTCATTAAATTTATAATATCTAATCAATCATTTAGCCATCATTGGCGATGCGTGCGCAAGCTAAGCCCGCCCGAGCGCGCGGAGGATAACCTCCGGTGTCAACGGGATTTCGGCGATCGTTACACCGAAGGATGCCAGTGCGTCGTTCACCGCATTGGCGACCGCGGCGGCTGCCCCGGCCGTACCAGCCTCCCCGGCGCCTTTCGCACCGAGTTCGCCATCCATGGTCGGGGATACGCAATGCCCGACCTCGATGTCTGGCATCTCGGCGGCCATCGGCACCAGATAGTCGGCCATGCTGGCATTCAGCATTTGGCCTCGGTCGTCGTAACGGCAATGCTCGAACAGCGCCGCACCCAGGCCTTGGACCACGCCGCCGCGCACTTGTTCGTCAACAAGCTGGGGATTCAGGATCGTCCCGCAATCTTCCACCACCCAATGCTTCAGCAGCCGGACCATGCCGGTGTCTGGATCGACCTCCAGATAGCTGGCCTGGATACCGTTGGTGAACGCAAACGGATAATCGCGCGGGACATAGTGCCGCACCGCCATCAGTTCCGCCTGGAAGCCCGGCGGCAGGGTGTCGGGGCGGAAATAGGCGATGCGCGCCAGTTCCGCCAACGGCAGGCGTTCGGTGCCGGTGTCCGCGTCCACGACATGGCCTTGCCGGATGTCCAACGCCTCGGTCCGGGTTTGCAGGATGCTGGCGGCCACGGCCAGGATATTCAGCCGCAACTGCTTTCCGGCCTGCCATGCAGCCTCGCCGCCGATTCCGGCCGCCCGGGATGCCCAGGTGCCGCCGCCATAGGGCGTCACGTCGGTATCGCCCGATACCACCCGGACATCGGCCAGTTTCACCCCTAGCGCGGTGGCGACGACCTGCGCGGTCACAGCCTCGGCACCCTGGCCTTGTTCGGTGACACTGGTCTGGCACACCACGGCGCCGGAGGCATCCAGCCGCAGCGACACGCCATCCTGCGAGGAAATGCGGGCGCCGCCGACGCCGTAGAACGCGGCGGAGGGGTTGGTGATCTCGACAAAGCTGGCGAACCCGATGCCGCGATAGACGCCCCGTTCCCGCAACGCGGCCTGTTCGGTACGCAGCGCGTCATAGTCCATCATCGCCAGCAGCTTGTTCAGGGCGGCGTGGTGCGACAGTTTTTCCATCCGCATGCCGGACGCTGAGACATAGGGATACGCATCGTCGGCCACCAGGTTGCGCCGGCGGATCTCGACCGGGTCCATCCCGATCGCCCTGGCGGCCAGATCGACCAGCCCCTCGGTGACGGAGCAGGCGATCGGATGGCCGACGCCGCGGTACTGGCACATTTGCGTCTTGTTCTGGAACACCACGCGGGCGCGGGCGCGATAGTTCGGGGTGGCATACGGACCGCCCACCAGATTGACCACCTGGTTCGCCTCGATCGCACTGGTGCGTGGGTACATGGAATAGGGGCCGATGCCGGTCAGGTCGTCGATCTCGAACGCCGTGATCGTGCCGTCGTTCCTTACCGCCACGCGGCCTTTCACCCGGTGGTCGCGGGCGTGGATATCGGTGACGAAGCTTTCCAGCCGGTCGGCGACGTATTTCACCGGCCGCCGCAGCAGTTTCGACAGCGCGGCGGTGGCCATCTCGTCGGCATAGACGTGGACCTTGATGCCGAACGAGCCGCCGACGTCCTTGCAAACGACGCGCACCTGCTGTTCGGCCAGTCCCAGATGGCGGGCGAGAATGTCCTGTATCATGTGCGGCGCCTGGGTGCCTTGATAGACGGTCAGGCGCCGATCGCCCGGCCGCCAGTCGGCGACGACGCAGCGCGGTTCCAGCGTCACGCCGGTATGGCGGCCGAAGACGAACTCCGCCTCGGCCACGGCGTCGGCGCTGGCGAAGGCGTCGTCCACCGAACCGGCATCCAGATTGCGTTCGAACGCGAGGTTGTCGCCCAGGGTCGGATGGATAACCGGGGTGGCGGCATCCAGCGCGGTGCGCATGTCGGTCACCGGTTCCAGTTCTTCGTAGTCAACGGCGACATGTTCCGCCGCGTCCTCCGCCTCGGCGCGGGTATGCGCCAGCACCGCCGCGACCGCCTCGCCCTGCCAGCAGGCGACATCGATGGCGATCGCGTGCTGCGGGGCGGATTTCAGCCCCTTCAGGTGCGACAGCACGCCGACCCACGGGGAACACACCGCCAACAGTTCGGCGCCCGTCACCACCGCCACCACGCCGGGGCGCTGGCGGGCGGAAGCGGTGTCGATCCCCAAGATGCGGGCGTGAGCGTACGGGGACCGCACGAACGCCACATGCACCATGCGCGGCAGCACCATATCGCTGACGTATTGTCCGCGCCCCTGTAGCAAGCGGGCGAGATTCGGCCGGGGCACGCTGCGTCCGATATAGGAATTCGGCCGGTCGAGGGGTGAAAGGCTGTGCATGAGGCATCCCTTGTGGCGGTCGGACCCTGCCATAAGGTAGCGCGGCGCGCCAAGCCAGGGCACACTCGGGGCAATATCAAAAAGCGTCCAAGCCGTCATCCGATGTCCGAATCCGAAACCGTCCCCCACCGAGGCCTGATCACCGCGTCCGCGATGCTGGCGATGCTGATGCAGACACTGGATTCGACGATCGCCAACGTCGCGCTGCCCTATATGCAGGGCGGGATGTCGGCCTCGTCGGACGAAATCACGTGGGTGCTGACCTCCTACGTCATCGCCGCCGCCATCATGACCGCGCCGGTGGGCTGGATGGCGCGCCGCTTCGGCCGCAAGCGATTGTTCATCACCTGTCTGATCGGCTTCACCATTGCGTCGATGCTGTGCGGGGCGGCGCAATCGCTGGACCAACTGGTCGCATTCCGCCTGCTGCAAGGCATGTGCGGGGCGGCCATCGCGCCGCTGTCGCAGGCGACGATGCTGGATATCTACCCGTTTTCCAAACGCGCGCAGGCGATGGCGGTGTTTTCCATGGGGGTCACCATGGGGCCGGTCATGGGCCCGACACTGGGGGGCTGGCTGACCGACGCCTATAGCTGGCGGTTCGTGTTCTACGTGAACCTGCCGTTCGGAATTCTGTCGGTCATCGGCCTGACGCTGTTCATGAAGGAAACGCCGTCGCAGACCGGCCTGCGCTTCAGTTGGTACGGCTTTTCGATGCTGGCGCTGGGCTGCGGCGCGCTGCAACTGATGCTTGACCGCGGGCAGGAACTGGACTGGTTCACCTCCGGCGAGATCGTCGTCGAAGCGGTGATCGCCGGACTGGCGTTCTATCTGTTCGTCGTTCACATGGTGGTGGCGGACAAGCCGTTCCTGTCGCTGAGTCTGTTCAAGGACCGGAATTTCAACTCCGGCATGGTGATGGTGTTCTGCGTCTCGTCGGTGCTGCTGTCCACTTCGGCGCTGCTGGCGCCCTATCTGCAAAATCTGGCGGGCTATCCGGTCTATACCGCCGGATGGGCGATGGCGCCGCGCGGGCTTGGCACCATCATGTCGATGTTCGTCGCCAGCCGGCTGGGCATGCGGGTCGATCAGCGCAAGATCATGGCGTGCGGGCTGCTGGTTCTGGGCTGGGCGCTGTACCAAATGAGCACCTGGACCCCGGATGTGACGCAGGAGCAGATGATGCTGACCTTGGTGCTGCAGGGATTCTCCATCGGTCTTGTGTTCAACCCGATGTCGGTCATGGCCTATACCACCCTGTCGCCGCAGCTTCGCGGCGAGGGCACCGCATTGCAGTCGCTGGCCAGGAATATCGGTTCGGCGATCGGGATATCGGTGACGTCGTTCACGCTGACCCGGGGCGTGCAAGTCACCCACGCGGATATCTCGGCCGGGATCACACCGTTCAACCGGGTGTTGCAGATGGGCGATTACGCGTCGCGCGTGCTGAATCCGGAGACGACGCACGGCGCGGCCATGCTGGATGACATGATCAACCATCAGGCCAAGATCATCGCCTATAACAACGACTTCCGGCTGATGATCCTGACGATCGTGCCGCCGCTGCTGCTGCTGGCATTCATGCGCCGGCATGTGCGCCCCGAAGCCGCGGCAGGGGATGACTGAGCGCGCGCCCCTGGCGGCGGCTGGTGAAGCACGCGTGCCGATAACCCCGTCGAACGCCTAAAACCCGTAAAGCCGGGCGGGATTGTCCACCAGGATTGCATTCCGCACCGCGGCATCGGGTACCCATTCGAACAACTGGTCCAGCAAAACCCCGGCCTCCGGCGCGGGGTCCATCTGCGAATGCGGCCAGTCGGTTCCCCAAACGCAGCGGTCGGCCGCCGCGGCGACGATGGCCCGCACATTCGGACCGGTGTCCGCCCATGGCTGTCCGGTCGAGGATGCCCGGTAACCGCACAGCTTGACCCACGCCCGCCCGCTGTCCAACAGCCGCAACAGGGCCTGAAACTGAGGATTCGTCTGACCCAGCGCCGCTTTTACCCCGCCCAGATGGTCGATCACGACCTCCACCGGCAGTTTGGCGAGCATGTCCGCCATTTCCTGGATCTGCGCGCCCTCGGCGTAGATCTGAATGTGCCACCCCAGCGGCGCGATCCGTCTGGCGAGCGCCTGGAGCTGTTCCACCGGGGTGCCGTTGCCGGACACCATATTGAAGCGGACGCCGCGAATGCCCTGATCGTGCATGCGGCGCAAAGCGGCATCGCCGAAGCTGTCGTCGATCACCGCGATGCCGCGGGCGCGGTGCAGCCCGAACCGGGCGATGGCATCCAGCGTCACCGCGTTGTCGGTGCCGTAGATGCTGGCCTGCACCACCACCATGCGCTGCAGGCCGACCGTCCCGGCCAATTCGAGATAGGCTGGCACCAATGCCTCGGGCGGGGTGTAGCTTCGGCCGGGGCTCATGGGAAACCGGTCGAACGGGCCGAAAATATGGAAGTGGCAGTCGCAGCTCAGCGGTGGAGCCTTCTGTCGCGGGGCGCGCGTTTTCATCGGGTTCCTCCTGTTGCCTCGCTTGTAGCGGCGGTCCCGGCCATCGCCAACACCGGGGGCGGCCGGACGCCGGACACGGCCCAGAACGCCAGGGCGTATGCCAGCGCCGATACCGCGAACGGCGCGCCGGCCAGTTGGAACGGCGCGGCGGGGCCGGTGAAGCTGGAGAAGACGAAACTGGCGACCATGGGCGAGGCGATGGCGGTCAGCCCTTGCACCGAGGCCAGCGCCCCCTGGGTTTCGCCCTGGCGGTCGCCGGCCGCGCTGGACGACACCATCGACTGGATCGCGGGGTTGGTGATCGCACCCATGGCTTGCATGACGATGCCCACCAGCACCACCCATCCGAACGGTCCGAAAGCGATACACAAATACGCGCAGCCAGTCATCGTCGTGCCGATCATCGCCGCCCGGCGCTCGCCCAGCGCCGGGACCAGGCGCCGCACCAGCAGGCCCTGAACGAAAGCCGAACCCAGGCCGGCCAAGGCCAGGGCCAGGCCGTTCTGCCTGGTGTCCCAGCCGAAGCGCTGCTGATTGGCCAGAACGAACGTGCTTTGCAGCGCACCCAGCGCGAACCATGCCGCACCCCACGCAATCGCCAGCCGCCGGAGGTTGCGATTGGCCATCATCACCCGCAGCGATCCCACCGGGTTGGATCGGCGCCAGTCGATCGGGCGGCGCAGCGCGGGGGGCAGGCTCTCCGGCAGCACGAAGTATCCATACAGCACGTTGCAGCCGGCCAGTATGGCGGCGGCGATGAAGGGCAACCGCAGGCCATAGGAACCCAGCAGGCCACCCACGGCCGGGCCGACGACGAAGCCGACACCGAAGGCGGCACCAATCAACCCGAACTGGCCGGCGCGCTTTTGCGGCGGAGTAACGTCGGCGATATAGGCCGTCGCGGTTGCCGCGTTCGCCGCCGTGGCCCCGGCGATCAGCCGCCCCAGGAACAGCCAGGCCAGCGAGGGCGCCCAGGCCAGCAGCAGGTAGTTCGCGCAGATGCCGCCAAGCGACAGCAGCAGCACCGGGCGGCGGCCGAACCGGTCGCTGAGACCGCCCAGGATCGGGGCGCACACGAACTGCATCGAGGCGAAAACGGTCAGCAGTGCGCCCACCCAAACCGATGCCGACGAGACCGGCAGGCCCGACAGTTTCACCACCAGGGAGGGCACGATCGGCACCACCAGGCCGAAGCCCAGGGCGTCGATGACCAGGGTTATCAGGATGAAGCGCACGGACGCCGACCGGCTGCTCATGGTTCGAACCGCGACGCGGCGAGGAGGGAGTTCATGTGCGCTAGATGTGCATCCGCCGGCCGCTTTGCCAAGCGGGGGGTAGGCCGGCGGCGCGGCGCCGCTTTGGATGGAATGAAATTTCTCGTAATCGTCGATATTCGGGAAAAATTGGCGTGTTGCGTTGGCCATCTTGCCAGATGGGAAAAATCTGGCCTTGTATGCCCGCTACTGACCGCGGCGATCCATCGTCGGCGGCCGTCCGGGAAAGGGAATCCTGCCATGTCGTCCGAACACAAGCCGCTCGTTTTCGACCGCCCGCTGCGCGGCCGCATCTACGACAGTATCGCCGAAACCATTGGCAATACGCCACTGGTTCGTATCCCCAAGATCCTGGCCGAGGAGGGGATCAGCGCCGACGTCGTGCTGAAGCTGGAGTTCTTCAATCCGATCGCCAGCGTCAAGGATCGTATTGGCGTCAACATGATTGTCGAGATGGAGAACGCCGGCGAGCTGAAGCCGGGCGGAACGCTGATCGAGCCGACATCGGGCAACACCGGCATCGGTCTGGCGTTCGTGGCCGCCGCGCGTGGCTACAAGCTGATCCTGACCATGCCGGAATCGGTGTCCATCGAACGGCGCAAGATGCTTGCCTATCTGGGCGCCGAACTGGAACTGACCCCCCGCGAGAAGGGCATGAACGGGGCGATCGCCCGGGCGAAGGAACTGCTGGCGGCGACGCCGGGGGCGGTGATGGCAAATCAGTTCGGCAATCCGTCGAACCCCGCGATCCACGCCAGGACCACGGCCGAGGAAATCTGGTACGATACGGCCGGTCAGGTCGATGCGGTGGTGTCCGGCGTCGGCACCGGGGGCACGCTGACCGGCATCGCCCGGGCGCTGAAGCCGCGTCTTCCGGGCCTGAAGATGATCGCCGTGGAACCCGCGGCCAGCCCGGTGCTGTCCGGCGGCGCGCCCGGCCCGCATCCGATCCAAGGGCTGGGCGCCGGCTTCGTTCCGGACGTGCTGGATGTCGCGTCGATCGACGAGGTGATCCAGATTACCATCGACGAAGCGTTGACCGCCGCGCGCCGTCTTGCCCGTACCGAGGGGATTCCGGGCGGTATTTCGTCCGGTGCCGCCCTGTCGGCGGCATTGAAGCTGGCCAGGCGTCC
>JAJZEV010000042.1 GCA_021805665.1 Pseudomonadota bacterium | reverse complement strand
AAATGGCCTGGCCGTAGTGCAGCACGCAGGTCGCCGGATCCAGGGTGAACGGGCCGTATGGCTCGATCCGCGGGCTGTGCCAGCCTTTGCCCTCGTCGTAGTTCATCAGGAACATGTGGTCGGAGAAGACCTTGCCGAACGACAGCGTCTCATCGGCGGGGGGCTGTTTCGGCGTGGCGGTCCGGGTAATCGCGATCTGGGTCACGGGGGTCTCGTTATCTGGAAGGGACGTCTCAGGGGCCAGACTACGATACCATGACAGCGAAGGCCACTGCCGGGTTTGCGAGGCTGGGGTGCCTGAAAGGTTTATGTCGCCGAACCGTTCGGCGGCGGCCAGTCCAACAGCCAGGGTTCCGCCAAGCCCAGGCCGCGCACCCCGATGCCGTTGGGCAGCACCGCTTGGTAAGACCGGTGATGGTGTCCGTGAACGATCAACCGCGCCCCGCACGCCGCCGCCAGATCGTCGATCGCGGCAAAGCCGTGTTCGTGGCTGGACGGTGCCTCGTGCGACACCAGGATATCGCAGCGCAAGCCGGCCAGACGGGCGAAATCTTCCGGGAAGATCGTGTCGCGGTGGAACAGCGGCAGACCCCCGCGCCAGGATTCGCCCGGCCGGAGCGCCCCCTGAAACGCCGTCCGGGTTTCAAAAGACGCCGGACCGTCCAACGGATGCCATACCCGCGGCTTGAACACGCCCGGAAGCCCGGCGATCCGCCAATGCCCAATCCGGCTGACCCGCAGACCCAGATCGCCGTCGTGCGCGGTCAGATAGTCGTAAGCCGGTTCGGTTTCGGTATCGTGGTTGCCCAGGATCCACCGGACCCGCCAACCCCGTTCGATTGCCGGGGCGAAGGCGCGGTCCAACGGTTCGGGGCACCCGATATCGCCCACCAGGATCAGCGTGCCCGGCTTGTATCCAGCACAGGCACGCAGAATCGGCGCGAAATTACCGTGCGGATCGCCGGCAAACAGAACCGGGGTTTCGTCAGGCAATCGCCGCCTCGACCCAGCGCGCCCATGCCAGAACCGCCCGGTCGTCGCCCCGGCGGCCCACGATCTGGATACCCAGCGGCAGCCCGTGCGGCCCGGAACCGGCCGGCACGGTGACGCACGGCACATGCAGCGATGTCCAGATGCCGTTGAACGCCGGATCGCCGGTCCACTTCAGCCCCTTCGGGGCCTCCCCCGGCGCGGAGGGAGTCACCAGCACATCCAGATCGTCCAGCACATCGGGGAACGCCAGCCGGGTCGTTTCGAACACGGCATAAGCATCGCGCAGCGCCGCCTCGGTTTGGTTCAGGCCGAACTGCATCCGCTCCCGTAGTGTTTCGCTGAGCCGATCCGGGTGGTGCGTCAGTTCCCAGGTCAGGGCGCGGGCGCTTTCGGCATTCATAACGGTCGGATGCGCGTCGAGCAGCGCCGAAAAACTGTCCGGTAATTCACGCGGCCTGACCGCGCCCCCCGCTCGGCTCAACGCCGAGGTAACACGCTCCAGCAATGCCCGGGTTTCAGGCGCCGCGAACGACCATGCGGGCGACTGGCAAATGCCGATGCGCGGCGCCCGATCCGGCTTGCTGTCCGGATCGCCCATATCCCGCCCCGAAACAGCGCCCGCGAACAGCGCACAATCGGCCACGGTGCGCGCCATGACGCCGATCGTGTCCAGGCTGTCGGACATGATCTTCATGCCGATACGGCTGATCGTGCCGAACGTAGGCTTGTAGCCGACCACGCCGCAGAACGCCGCCGGGCGGATCACGCTGCCGGCGGTTTGCGTGCCGTACGCCAGCGGGAACAGCCCTGCCCCAACGCCCGCCGCCGAACCCGACGACGATCCGCCGGGCGTGTGACCGGGATTGACCGGATTTCGAGTCTTACCCGGGGTCCGGGTGGCGAACTCCGTCGTCACCGTTTTCCCGATTGTCACCCCCCCGGCGTTGCGCGCCAGGGCAACCGGCGCGGAGTCCGCCCGCGGCTGCCAGCCAGCCCAGATCGATGAGCCGTACTGGCTGGGCATGCCGGCGGTATCCAGCACATCCTTCACCCCGATGGGAATGCCTCGCAGCGGACCGGGACGCGCCGCCGCGGCGGCCGCACGCGCCCGGGCGGCATCGAAATGTGCGAACGCAAGCACCGCGGGATCGCGGCTGGCGATGCGATCGAGGTAAGCCTCCATCAACGCCTCGGGCCTTAGCTTGCCGTCATTGATCAGGCGGGCTGCCCGGGTCGCTGTCAGGCTGGCGAGGTCTGCCGGAAGGGCATCCGTCATGGCGGGATTCTCCAAATCGGTATCCATCAACACTGACCCGACAACGCCGATGGGTAAATACCGGTATCACGCCACCGGCTTGATCGCCTCGATCATGGCAGAGACGACATGATCCTCGATCCCAAGGCCCGGCGCCCAGCTTGCGATCATCTCCCGGCTTTCCGGTTTGACCGTGACACGGATATCGGTGAAGCCGGCATTGGCCAGCCAGCCCTCGATCTGGTCAACCGGGGCGGCACCCGACACGCAGCCGCAGATCAGCCCATGGTCCGCCGCCAGATCGGCCGACAGCGGCGTGGTGTTCACCACGTCGGAGATCGCCAGACGCCCGCCCGCCCGCAGCACCCGGAAGGCCTCGCGAAACACCTGCGCCTTGTCCGGCGCAAGATTGATCACGCAGTTGGAGATGATCACGTCGGCGGTGTTGTCGGCAATCGGCAGATGTTCGATCTCGCCCAGCCGAAACTCGACATTCTCAGCGCCGATCGCGGCGGCGTTCGCGCGGGCCTTGTTCAGCATCTCATGAGTCATATCGACACCGATCGCGCGGCCCGCCGAACCCACCTGCTTAGCGGCAAGAAAGCAGTCGAACCCGGCGCCGCTGCCCAGATCGACAACCACCTCCCCGGGTTTCATCGCCGCGATCGCCTGCGGATTGCCGCAGCCCAGGCCGAGATTGGCACCGTCCGGCACCGCCGCCAGTTCCTGGGCGGAATAGCCCATAAGCCGCGATTTGCTGTCCGCGACCGGCGCGGGCGTAGCGCCGCAACAGGACGCGACCGGGGCACAGCAATCCGATATCTCTCCGGCCGCGATGGCGCCATAGCGCGCGCGGACCAGTTCCTTTACGTCGGTCGTTTCCATGGTGTCGTCTCCCTTGCAGGCATTACCGGCGGCAAAATCAGGTCGCCCGGGCTCCGCGATCGTACCAGCCGCGCGTGGCCATCGCGATGCGAACCACCGACAGCATCACCGGAACCTCCACCAGGACACCCACGACGGTGACCAGCGCAGCGCCAGACTGGAAGCCGAACAGGCTTATCGCCGCCGCCACCGCCAGTTCGAAGAAATTGCTGGCACCGATCAGGGCCGACGGCGCCGCCACGCTATGCGGCGACCCGCACGCTCGATTGAACACATAGGCCAGACCGGCATTCAGATAGACCTGAATGACGATCGGCACGGCCAACATCAGGATAATCAACGGTTGCCGCAAAATTTGCTCGCCCTGGAAGCCGAACAGCAGAATCAGCGTCGCCAGCAAAGCCACAAGGGAAACCGGATGCAAACGGGTCAGCATGCGGGCCAGGCCGGGCTCTCCGCCGCTCGCCAGCAGCACGCGGCGCCAGAGTTGAGCGGCGATCAACGGCACGACAATATACAGCAGCACCGATAGAAACAGCGTCTCCCACGGCACGCCGATCGCGGACAATCCCAGCAGCAAACCGACGATCGGGGCGAACGCCACCACCATGATCGCATCGTTCAGCGCCACCTGACTCAGGGTAAAATTCGCGTCGCCATCGGACAGATTCGACCAGACGAAGACCATCGCGGTGCAAGGCGCGGCCGCCAGCAGGATCAGCCCGGCGATATAGCTGTCGATCTGGTCGGCCGGCAGATAGGCGTGAAACACCCCGCGCACGAAAATCCAGCCCAGCAGCGCCATGGAGAACGGCTTGACCAGCCAGTTGATCCCCAGCGTCACCGCGATCCCGCGCCAATGTTTGGTCACCGTGCCGATGGCGGCGAAATCGACCCGCAACAGCATCGGCACGATCATCAGCCAGATCAGCACGGCGACCGGCAGATTGACATTGGCGATGCTCAGCGCACTCAGCGCATGGAACGGCGCGGGTGCGATGCTGCCCAACGCGATACCGGTGGCGATACACAGCGCGACCCACAGCGTCAGGTAGCGTTCGAAAAATCCGATACCGGCGCGCGGGCGTTCCGGGGAGGTGGTGTCGCTCATATTCCGTCCTTAAACCGATGAAGCCGCTGCGCGCCTGGCGGTCGCGACCGCCGGCAGCAGGAAGGTAATCAGCAGGCAAAGTGCCAGCATGACCGCCGAACCCCACAATCCCGCCGCCAGGCCGCCGGCCCGGGTCAGGATACCCGACAGCAGGATACCAGCCAGCCGTCCGGCGGCGTTGGCGGCGTAGTAGAACCCGACATCCTCGGCGGCCTTTTCCGATCCGGCATAAGCCAGGATCAGATAGGAGTGCAGCGAGGAGATCACGGCGAAGACAAATCCGAACACGCACAGCCCAGCCACGACGATCAGGTCCAGATGCGTGCGGGGGCCGAAGCTCAACAGCAGGGCCAGGGTCAGGGGTATAGCCGTCAGAATGGCGCCCCACATCCTGGCCTCTGGCACCTCGCGACTCAGGCCGTCGCTGCTGCGGCGGATCACGCCTGGTGCGATGGCCTGCACCAGCCCGTAGCCGATCGTCCAGATGGCTATGAAACCGGCGACTTCCATATAATGCCAGCCTTGGCTGTACAGAAACACTGGCAGACCGACCACGAACCACACATCGCGGGAGCCGAACAGAAACACCCGGGCCGCGGCCATCAGGTTGATGGACCGGCTTTTGGCGAAGAACTCACGAAACGACCGCGATGCCTTGGCCTTCCCCAAGGTGCGCGGCAGGCTGAATGCAACACTCGCCAGTACCGCCAGCAGCAGCCCCCCCATGCACCACAGCGCGTCGCGAAAGCCCGCTGTTTGCAGCAGCAGCCCGCCCGCGAAAAAGCCGACGCCCTTCATCGCGTTCTTCGACCCGGTGAACCACGCGACCCAGTGGAACAACTGCCCCGAACCGCCCTCGGACGTCGCCTTGATCGCCGATTTCGAGGCGGTCTTCGTCAGGTCCTTGGCGACGCCCGCGATGCCTTGCGCGGCGACAACCCAGGCCACCGACAGACTGCCGTTCCATTCCGGGTTCAAGGCGGACAGCATCGCAAGGCCGGCGATTTGCAGACCGAGGCCGGTCATCAGCATGCGCGGAATCCCAAACCGGGCAGCCAGCCAGCCGCCCCCCAGATTGGCGAAGATGCCGGCGGTTTCATACAGCAGAAAAAGAAACGCCAGCATGAACGGCGAGTAACCGAGGCTGTAGAAATGCAGCAGCACCAGCATCCGCAGCGCGCCGTCGGTCAGCGTGAAGCTCCAGTAGCTGGCGGTGACGATCGCGTAGTTCCGCACCCCCGACATCACACGCCAAGCTGCTGGACGATGGACGCGAGATCGACCATGCGGCACGCGTAGCCGACCTCGTTGTCGTACCACGCATAGACTTTCAGCAGGGTCTCATCCGTCACCATGGTGCTGGGTCCATCGACGATGGAGCTGCGGGGGTCGTTCAGATAGTCGGCCGAGACCAGGGGGCGGGCCTCGAAACCCAGGATACCGGCCAACGAACCGGCCGCGGCCTCGCGGAAGCGCGCGTTGATTTCCTCCGCCGTCACCGGGCGCTGCATTTCGAACACGCAGTCGGTCAGGCTGGCATTCAGTACCGGCGCGCGCACCGCGTGGCCGTTCAGCTTGCCTTTCAGTTCGGGATAGATCAGTGCGATGGCCGTGGCGCTGCCGGTGGTCGTCGGCGACAGCGACAGCATCGCCGAGCGAGCCCGGCGCAGGTCCTTGTGGGGCGCATCGACGACGACGTTGGTGTTGGTCGGATCGTGGATTGTGGTGATCTGCCCGTGGCGGATGCCGATCGCCTCTTGCAGCACCTTCACCACCGGCGCCAGACAGTTGGTGGTGCAGGACGCCGCCGTCAGCAGACGATGGCGATCGGGGTCGTAGAGATGGTCGTTCACCCCGACGACGATGTTCAAAGCCGCGGCTTCCTTAACCGGCGCGGCGACGATCACCCGCTTGACACCGCGCGCGAAATACCCTGCCAACTGGCTTTCCGTCAGGAACTTTCCGGTACATTCCAACACCGCATCGCACCCCAGGTCGCCCCAGGGAACCGCATCGGGCGTTACTTCGCTACTGAACCCGATCGTGCGGCCGCCGACCCGAATGGCGTCCCCGCCCCCGACAGCGAACTCCTGGCGCCAACGGCCGTGCAGGCTGTCGAATTCCAGCAGATGCGCGGTTGTGACCGCGCCGCCCTTGGCCTCATTGACATGCACGATATCGAGCCGGTTGCCGCCGCGGGGATCGTCTTCCCCTCGGAAAATACCTCCCAGTGCCGCCCTGAC
Source organism: Pseudomonadota bacterium (assembly GCA_021805665.1). Taxonomy (GTDB): domain Bacteria; phylum Pseudomonadota; class Alphaproteobacteria; order Acetobacterales; family Acetobacteraceae; genus Rhodopila. The sequence goes on along the minus strand of JAJZEV010000042.1, from coordinate 13,285 downwards.
CGCCAGACGGCCGATCCGGCCCATACCATTGACACCAACGCGCATTACCGGCGCCCTCCGGCCAGGATTGGGATACCGCCGCCAATTTCATCCAGCCGCGCCCCGATCGCCAGGCGATCCAGCGAGGCGAAGGGCAGCGCGGTAAAAATCTCCAGCCGGCGGCGCAGGCTGGCGTAAAGCTCGTTGATCAGGGCCGCCCGCTCGACGGCGCTGCCGGCGAACTTCGCCGGGTCCGGCAACGGCCAGGCCGCGGTCACGGGCACCGGGCCGAAATCCGGGCAAAACTGCCCGTCCAGCGCGTCGCACAGGGTTATGATGAAATCCATCCGCGGCGCGTTCGGGCCGGCGAACTCCTGCCACGACTTGCTGCGCAGCGCCGCTGTGTCGTGACCCAGGTTCGCCAGCTTCGCCACAACCTCCGGGTTCGGGCTGACACCGGGTTCGGACCCGGCGGAATAGGCGTGAAACCGGCCGTTCGCGATGCTGTCCAGGATCGCCTCAGCCATGATGGACCGGGCCGCGTTGTGCGTACACAGAAACAGGACATTGAACGCGGGGGTCATGGCGGAGTCCTCGCTAGGGAGAGGCGGCAACAGCCGGGCGATGTCGCCGCACAGGTCGGGGCGCCCGTCGCAGCAGGCTTCGGTCAGGAAGGCAAAAGCGGTCCGCAGGGTGACGAAGCGCACCGCATGGATGATCTGGCGTCCCTGCCGGGTCGATTGCGTCAGGCCGGCGCGTTCGAGCGCGGCGAGATGAAAAGATGCACTGGAGGGGGATAAACCGAGTCGCAGGGCGATGTCGCCGGCGGGCAGTCCGGTTGCGCCCTTGGCGATCAACAGCCGCAGCAGATCGAGACGGACTTCTTGAGACAGCGCGGTGAAGACCAGGGCGATTTCCGACGTTTGCATATTTATACAATAGTTGAAATGTATAGCGCGTCAAGCCAGCACGCATGCGCCACTGGCGCGCCACTCCCGCCCGGTCCATGTTCCGGCCGATGAACGCGCAGCACCCGCACAGCGAGGGAACATCCGCCGGTACCATCCGGGTGGGCGGCGATTCCGACGGGCTGGTCACCTATCTGATCGACCTGCCGCCCGAGGCCCTGCCAAGCGTCCACAAGCGTGACCTGGAACGCGCCTGGCATGCCGCCCGGGCAGCCGCGCTCGCCGAACAGCAGGGGGCGGTGCGCGGTTTCCGTTTCAACCGCCCGGACGGCAGCCATACCGACCTCGCACTCGCGGACCGGGACGCCCGCTGCTGGGTCGGCGCGGTGGACCGGATCGTGGGGATCGCCCATCCGCCCGGCATGTCGCTGTGCCTGCGGCTGCTGGCGTTGATCGATCTGCTGGCCCGCGCGCCCTGGGCGCGATCGCTGTTTCATCTGGCCAGGGATGGTGCCGAATTCCATCCCGCTCTGCTAAGAACCGCGGCCAGTCAGCCGCTGACCCGGGATGCCCGATTCGATGAAGCGGGGTTCCGGTCGCGGCTGGCCCGTTTCGCGAGCGGGGCGCAACTCGAAGCTCCGCGCGTCAACGGCCAACGCTTGTCAGGAGCCTGCCCATGAGACCCGTTCGTTTTGCCGCCTGGATCGGGGCCTTGCTGGGCGCTGCCGCCGTGTCCGGCTGCCAGACCAGCCCGGTGACAGGCCAGGCCGCAGCCGATGCCCAGACCAGGGCAGCCTGCCGGCAGCGGGCGGAACAAATTTACAGCGAACAGAACCGGGCGGCGATTTACAGTCCGCAATCGCAGGTAAACACGCCCCAGTCGGGAAATTATACCCCTGTGGTTACCGATCGCGGCCTGTCCGATCTGTTCGCGAATAACCAGATGGTCAGCGACTGCATCCGCAACACCGGAACCGGCGCCGAACTCACCCAGCCGGCCGGTTCCCCGCCTAAAGCGCCAGCCCGCTGATCCCCACCGTTGTCGGTGACAGACCGTAGCGATCCTCGCTATTATAAGGCCTGACTTAACCGCTGCCCGAGGGGGAAACGAATTGCGCCGCATTGTTCTTGCCGCGGTGTTGGCGGGCGTTTTGGCGGGGTCGGCGCTGACGCCTTCATCCCAAGCCGCATCGCCGGATCCGGCGGCGGCTCCGGGTGCTATCGAAACCCCGCGAAGCGCCTTCGCCGAGGCCTTGCGTCAGGCGACCGGCGCGCCTGCCCGCGCCGGGCTGGGCGATCAAGCGACGGTGCGGCTGAGCGACGACCTTCTGCTGGTTCCCAAGGAACCGGCAGCCCGGGTGCTGAATGTCTCTAACCTGCCGGTCCCGAAGGACTTCGTCGCGCTGCTTATCGGGTCGGACGGCATGGATGCCCCCGGCATGGTAACTTTCGTCCCATCCGGATTTGTGGACAGCGATGCCGTGGCGGCCTGGACCGCCAACGACATCCTCTACAGTCTGGAAAATACCGTCGAACAGCAGAACCCCGCCCGGATTCAGCATGGTTTGCAGCCGCTGGAAGCCCGCCGCTGGGTGCTTGCGCCAACCTACAACCCGGCGAAACACCAGCTTTCCTGGGCGGCCCTGATTATCCCCCAATCCGCCCCGCGGGAGTCTGGCGGCGAAGTAACGTTTCATGCCATCGGATTTGGCCGGGAGGGTTACATCCATCTCTCGGTGGTCACCAGCGAACAAGGCGCCAGTTCTGTCCAGCGGATGACCGCGGCGTTTCTCGACGGGTTGAATTTCGGGCCAGGCAAGGCATATTCAGACGTGAAGTCTGAGGATCGCCGTTCGCCAAACGGCCTGGAGGGCGCGATGGGCATCATATCCTTGGCCAAAGCGCGTTCTTCCGACAGTTTTTGGTCGTCCGACCGCGCGATACCGGTCGTCGGCGGGGCGGTGGCCGCGATCGGGGCGCTGGCGCTGGTTCTCAATCTTTACCGCCAGATGCGGATCAACTCCCGCCGGATGTAACTCCCCGCCGCCGGCATACATTTCCTGTGTGGACACCATGGACCTCACCTTTATTCCCGCCTCCCGCATCGTCGAGGTCGCTCGGCTGGCTTTTGCCACGCCGGACGTCGATTTCCTGTGTTTCGGCGAGTCCGATCGTCCCAGCCCGCTGGTGGCCAGGGATGCGGCCATCCGGGCATTGAACGACGGCGAAACCCGCTACCCCGACGTGCGCGGCCTGCCCGCTCTGCGCCAGGCACTGGCTGACTACCTGACGGGGCTGCATGCCAATCCGGTGGCGGAAAGCCGCATCCAGGTCACCGCATCCGGCATGGCGGCGATCTCGGTCGCCATGAACGCCGTGGTGCGGGCGGGCCAGCGCGTGGTGGTCATCAGTCCGGTATGGCCGAATATTGCCAACGCCGCGCGGTTACGGGGCGCGGTTGTGGAGCAGATCGACCTCGATCCGACAGACGATGGCGGGTTTCGCCTGGACCTCGATCGATTGGACGCAATCCTGGATGGCGCCAGGGCGCTGGTTCTGAACTCCCCCGGCAACCCCACGGGCTGGACCGCGACCGAGGCGGAATTGCGGGCCATCCATGCCATCGCCAAACGGCACGGCACCTGGATCGTGTCCGATGAGGTGTATTCGCGGCTGGTGTACGATGGGCGCGACGCGGCCCCGTCGCTGCTGGATATCGCCGAACCGGGGGACCGGGTCATTGTCTGCAACAGCTTTTCCAAGACCTGGATCATGACCGGCTGGCGGCTGGGATGGCTGGTGGTGCCGGAGGGTACCGGCGAACAGTTCGCCGACATCGTGGAAGCCGTACATTCCGGGGTTGCCCCCTTCACGCAGCATGCCGGGCTGGCAGCCGTTCGCGACACCGCGACGGTCACCGCTTTCCGCGCCCACTGCTCTGCCGGACGCGATTTAGCCAGCGCCGCGCTGCTCGGTCTGAACGGTGTGCGCTACCAGCCCCCGGCCGGGGCGTTCTATGCCTTCGTGGCGATCGACGGGCTGCGGGACAGCCTGGACCTGGCGAAGAAACTGGTGACCCGTCATGGCGTGGCCGTCGCGCCCGGGGTTGCATTCGGCGATGCCGGGGAAGGTTATCTGCGGATTTGTTTCGCCCAGTCGGCCGGCTTGATGGAACGTGCCATGCAGCGGCTGCGCGATGGTCTGCGGGCGGAGGCGGGATCGTGACCCAGCTTGTTTGCGGCGTTTGCGCCCGCCCCTGCCGAGCGGCGTTTCGCGCACCGCAGCCGGAAATCGCCCCCGACCTGGATATGCGCCCCGGCGAACCCGCCCGGTCCACGCTGCGCAACTGGATTCAGGTGTGTCCGTCCTGCGGCGCGGCCGCCCCCTCCCTGGCGGACTTGCCGGCAGCGGCCGAACCGGTGGTGAAATCTGACGAATACCGCCTGCTGAGCACGACCGCGCTGGAGGAGACCCTGCCATTCCGCCGCTGGGCGCTGATTTGCGAACGCCTGGGCGATCGTGCGCAGCAGGCGGAGGCCTTGTTGCAAGCGGCCTGGGCGGCGGACGATGCGGCGGCGATGACCGAGGCGGCTGCGCTGCGAGGTGTGGTCGTGGCGCTGTGGGCCGACACCCTGGATGTCGAGACCGGTTTGCGGCGGTTGGATGCCATGCGACGCGCGGGGATGTTCGCGGCGGCGGAGGCATGGGCCGCTGAACTGATGGCGCGGCAACCGGACGAACTGGCCCGCACGATCGTTAACTTTCAGCGCGCCCGGATCGCCAGCCGCGATATCGGTCGCCACCTGATCGGCAGCGCCTTGCCGCCCCCGGCGCACGCGCCGCATGTGTCGCATGGAAAACGCGCGACCGTCGGCTTCTGGTCGCGGCTGTTCCGGAAATAACCCGCCTAAATCAAGAACATCCGGAAGATCGACGTCGCCAGCAGGGCCACGCCGGCAAGCCCGAAGCCAACCGAAGCATAAAACGGCATGCCGACGGTGATCCGCAAAATCAGGTAACCGCCGACGAGCAGAACGGTCAGGGCACCCAGCAGGAAACTGGGGTTGCTCATGGAGGATGCGGCTTCACGCGCATAGAACCGCAGCACAAAAATGAGAAAAGCGGCGACAAAGGGCAACAAGACGATAGTGGACAAGTTCGACATCTGGCCATCCTGATCGGTTCGCACGCGTGATAACCCATTCCACCCCGGCCTTGAAGGACGATCGTTCTTGAGTTCGGCGACGGGAGTTCTCTACACGGAGACGTGAGGAGAACTTTCGATGACGGCTTCGGAATGGTGGCGCGGCGCGGTTGTCTATCAGATTTACCCACGCAGTTTCTTCGACAGCAACGGCGACGGGATCGGCGATCTGCCGGGTGTTACGGCCAAACTGGATTATATCGCCCGGCTTGGCGTGGATGCGATCTGGCTATGCCCGTTCTTTGCCTCGCCGCAGCGGGATTTCGGCTACGATGTCTCGGATTACCGAACGGTGGACCCGATTTTCGGAACCCTGGCCGATTTCGATGCCTTGTTGGCCCGCGCCCGGGCGCTGGGTCTGAAGGTGCTGATCGATCAGGTCTGGAGCCATACCTCCGACCGGCATGCGTGGTTTCTGGACAGCCGGTCCGGCCGCGAGTCGGCAAAGGCCGATTGGTACGTCTGGGCCGATCCTCGGCCGGACGGTACCCCGCCCAACAACTGGCTGTCGGTGTTTGGCGGGGCGGCGTGGACGTGGGAGCCGCGGCGGCGGCAGTATTATCTGCATCATTTCCTGAACCATCAGCCGGCGCTGAACCTGCACCATCCCGCCGCGATGGACGCGGTGCTGGAAACCGGGCGGTTCTGGCTGGATCGCGGTGTCGACGGCTTCCGGCTGGATGCGATCGACTTCCTGCTGCACGACAAGGCACTGCGGCCGAACCCGCCCGCCGCCGGTTCGGGGGAAATCCCAGCCAAACTGTTCGGGATGCAGCAGCATATCCGCGACATGATGCAACCCGAGGCGATGGGCCTGCTGGCCCGTATCCGGGGATTGATGGACGCCTATCCCGGCACCGCGACGTTGGGCGAATTTTCCAGCCAGCCGGGCGCATACGAACGGGTGGCGGCCTGCACCGACGGCGGCGACCGGTTGCACATGGCTTATACCCTCCAGCCGTTGCGCGGCAGTTTCGATTGGCCGTCGGTGTCGTCGCTGGTGCATGAGGCAGCGCGATCCGATGGCTGGCGGTGCTGGTCGTTCAGCAACCACGACGTCGAACGCGCGGCCAGTCGCTGGGGGGGCGGCAATCCGGCGTTCGCCCGGTTGTTAATGGCATTGCTGCTGTCGTTACGCGGCAGTGTCTGTCTGTACCAGGGCGAGGAACTGGGGCTAACGGAGGCGGACCTGGCCGAACAGGACCTGCGCGATCCGTTCGGGATTGCTTACTGGCCGGCGTTTCGGGGGCGGGATGGCAGCCGCACACCAATGCCATGGGTGGGTTCGGCCGCGCATGCCGGATTCACCGCGGGCGATCCGTGGCTGCCGGTGCCGGCGGCGCATAGGACAATGTCCGTCGATGGGCAGGAAGCGAACCCGGACAGCCTGTTGCATGAGTACCGGCGATTCCTGCGCTGGCGGCGCAGTGTGCCGGCGCTGATACGCGGGACGCTGCTGGCGGTTGTGTTGCCCGAACCGCTGGTGGGCTTTGTGCGCGAACTCGACGGGCAGCGCGTGCTGACGGTGTTCAATCTGTCGGATCGCGACGTGGCGTTCGATGCCGATCGTTTTGGCGATATCGCCCCCCTGGCCGAGAGCGGATACAGCCTGGCCGCGGGGTATCTGCCGCCCTATGGCGCGCTGTTCGCCGCCGTCGGTCTTCGCGCCGACACCGAGTTGACGCATCATGCGGATGGCGCGCCCTCGCGCGGCCTAAACCAAGGAGCAGTGAACCAATGATCCACGTTGTCGCCATCATTACCGCCAAGCCCGGACATCGCGATGCGATCCTGGAGGCGTTTCGCGCCAACATGCCGGCCGTCCATGCCGAAGCCGGCTGCATCGAATACGGCCCGGCCGTCGATGCGGACGGGATCGGCGCGTTTCAGACCAAATTCGGCGCCGACACCTTCCTGGTGATCGAGAAATGGGAGAGCCTGGACCATCTGAACGCGCACGCTGCCTCCCCGCACATGCGCGCTTACGGGGCCAAGACCAAGGACCTGATTGCCAACCGGGTGATCCACGTACTGTCTCCGGCCACCTGAACCCGGCCGTCGGGACAGGCGCAGGCCCTTCTTCCACGCATCGGCCACCCGCTGGGCGGCTGTGGTGGACGGGGGGCCTTCCCGGCGCCGCCATAACGACGCGGCCCGGCGGGGCGGATCGTTCCATGACCGGGGATTATCGCGGGCGGTTTCGTAACGACGGGCGTCAGCGCAGGCACCGCGTTGTCGCTGCTGTTCGCAGAGGAACGAGGACGGCTAATGAACGATGAGACCAGCGGTTCGCTCGACGCCGCGCCGCACGACCCCGGAGGAAAATCGAAGCCGCGCTGGCCGTCTGACTCGATCGTCGCAGCCCGCTTTTCAGTGTGCGGTCGTTATCGATACGAACTGTCCGAGGTATGGGATCCGGCACTGCCGCTGGCAATGTTCCTGTTGATGAATCCATCCGTTGCAGGAGTAGAACATGCCGACCCGACGCTGATTCGCACCGGTCGGTTTGCGCGCGGTTGGGGATACGGCGGCCAGTTCGTTGGCAACATCCACGCCTATCGCATCACAGACAGCAAGCGCCTGACGGAAGTGAAAGACGCGGTCGGTCCGGATAACGATGCCGCGCTGCTGAAAATGGCCCGGGCGTCGTCCATCGTCATACTCGCCTACGGATTACCGCCGAAGCCGCTTCGTCCGCGCTCGGTTGGGGTCGTGCGAATGTTACTCGATGCCGGATTGCGGTTGAAGTATCTGCGCCTTACGCAGGATGGAACGCCGCAGCATCCGCTTTACCTGCCCGGAACGCTCAGACCGTTGGATTACCCGGGTTAGGCGCCGGATCGCTCGGCCTCGCGGATCCGGTCTGGCCTGTGATGGAGATCGCTAGGCCTTCTCGTCATGACGGCATCTGCCGGCGATGCGTCAATCGAGGCGGTTATTTCGCCGCGTTGTCTAAGTCCGGCGATGAAGAAAGCGCGGCATTGTCTTTCGAATAAGAAATCCATTTCTTCGGCGAATACGACACGAGATCCTCCATGAAATCGCGTCAAAACCCGAACCGCTCCAGCAACGCCAGCGTCCGCGTCGGCACCCGCGGCATTGCCGCCATGAACGCCCGCAAATCCGCCGGGTGGTCGATATCCAGCCCAATACCCGGCAGCCGCACGATCGTCGGCTCGATCCCTTGCGCCCGCGCAGCCATCAAATGCGGAAAGTAACTATCGTCGCCAAATCGCAACGGAACCGAAAACGGCGGCGCGCACAGTACCGCGTTCGAACCCAGTTCGTCATGCGCCGGGACGATGGTAAAGGACGGCGCAGCCAGACACGACGACACCACCGCATCGATTTCCGCCGAGGTAACCCGCGGAATATCGCCCGGGACGGTCAGCAGCGCGCCCTTGCCCTCGGCCGCCAGCACACGGGCCATGCCGTTCACCGCCCCGGTATGCCCGTCCAGTGCGCCCCCGGTCACCACACGGGCGCCATAGCGTTCCGCAAGCGCGGCCGCCACCGGATCGATCGTGTTGACCAGAATCCCCGCCAGCCGGGTCGCACCGGCCAGGGCCGCCAGGACATCCTCCAGCATCGTCGCCGCCAGCACTTCGCGCTGAACCGGCGTCAATACCGAGGCCGTCCGCTGCTTGGCACCGGTGAACGCCTTCACCGGCACACAGGCCCAAACATCGATCATTTACGCCCGCTGTGCCTCAGGCCGCGCATTTCCCGCCGCCGCAGCGTCGCCGCCGCTTCGACGACGATCCTGGCCAGCGCTTCCCGATCCTCGATCGTGGTCATCAGCGTCTGCGCCAGGGTCACACGCGCGTCGATCGAAACGACCTCCGACATGTCGGCATGGTCGATGACGTAGCCATCCAGCAATTCGGCATAGCGTTGCGCCACCGTTCCAGCCGTCGGGTCCAGCCCCAGTTCCGTCATCATCTTCGCCGTCGGCCCCTTCACCGCTCGGCCTGCGATGATCGGCGACACCGCGATGATCGGCGCCTTGCACGCCATCAACGCCTCACGCACACCGGGGATCGCCAAAATCGGCTCCACGCTGATGAACGGGTTCGACGGGCAGATCACCACCGCCTCCAGCGACGGATCGGCCAAAGCGGCGATGAACGCCGGGTGCGGTTTGGCGGCCCCTGCCCCCTGGAACTGCAACTGCGACACCACCGGCTCGCATCGCCGATGCACGAAATACTCCTGGAAATCCAACCAGCCGTACTCGGTCAGCAACCGCGTCCGCACCGGATCGTCCGTCATCGGCACCACCCGCGGCGCCACCCCCATGCGGCGGCACAGATCGGCGGTCACCCGGGACAGGCTTTCCCCCAGTTTCAGCCGCCGGGTTCGTTCCACATGCAAGGCAAGGTCGCGATCGCCCAGACGGAACCACGTATCCCCGCCAAGCGCCTCCATCGTTTCCATGAAAGACCACGTCTCATCATGACGCCCCCACCCGAGCTCGCGGTTGGCGAGGCCCGACAGCGTATAGGCGACAGTATCGATATCGGGTGAAATCGACAGGCCCAGATGCTCGAAATCGTCGCCGGTGTTGACGACGACGAGCAGTTCCTCGGGGGGCATGATGCGCGACAGGCCCAAGGCGAGTTTCGCGCCCCCCACCCCGCCGGACAAAGCAATGATCACTGGAAAAGGTCCTCCTCGGGCGGACGTATCACGTCCGCCACGGGCATGTCAGGGGCCGTCCAACTCAGGCCGCGCACGATCGCCACCGGCTGGCCCTCCGCCGCCTGGCCTTGCAGCAGGGAAGCCGCCGCGGCCACTTCATCCGCGAAGCCGACGATGCTGACTTCCAGCGTGCGGCCGAAAAGGTCCGGCTGACCGCGCAGGTCGATCACCGAGGGGATGCCAGCCGCGCCGATCGCCACCCCGGCGGTGCCGCGCCGCCACGCCCGGCCGAAACTGTCGCTGATGATCACACCGACATTCGCATGATCGGCCAGGGCAGTCCGGATCGATGCCGCCGACCCGTCCGGGTCCACCGGCAGCAACAACGCCCGTTGGCGGCCATCGGCGGCCGCCACGTTGGACTGGTCCACCCCCGCGTTGGCCATCACGAAACCCAGGCGGTGATGCATGATCATCAGGTTGGGCCGGCTGCGGACGACTTTCACCGACTCCGACAGCACGACCTGGACGATGCGCGGGTCCTTGCCCACCTCCGCCGCCAGGGCGACCGCCTCGGCCGATGGCACTACATCGGCGAGATCGACGGTTCGCCCCTCGGCCTTCGACACGATTTTCTGGGCGATCACGACGATATCGCGGTCGCGCAGCGTCTGGCCGGCGCGTTCCAGCCCGGCCAGGATCAGCGCGGGCAGATCGTCGCCCTGCCGGACCATGGGGATGCCCGGCAGAGCGAAGATTTCAAGGCGTCCGGTCATGGCAGCGCGCTGCCGATATGCAAGAAGGAAATCCTATCCATGGTGGTATTGTCCGAACAGATCAGGCCGCTTCCCATTCGTCATGGCCGGGCACGGTCCCGGCCATCTTCGCGCAGGCGGTTGAAGGGAGGATGGCCGCGACAGGCACGGCCATGACGGTAATAGGGGACATCCGCCTTTACCCAATACGTTATCGCATCCATCGCCGGGACGGAAAAGCCGAAGGCTACCCGCCCGGTTTCAACGCCCACGGAACCCTCGCCTGCCATAGCGGCCCAATACACGCATCCCTAGCCGAACCGTTGGCGCAGCTTCGGCAGCACCAATTCGCCGTAGATTTTCAGGAAACGCGCCTGATCGTTGCCCGGTGCGTGAAACACCAGATGGCGGAAACCCATGTCGATATAGGGCTTGATCTTTTCGATATGCTCGTCCGGATCCGACGACACGATCCAGCGGCTGGCCGCCCGTTCGATCGGTAGTGCATCGGCCAGGCGCTCCATCTCCTTGGGATCGTGGACCGTCATCTTCTCCTCCGGCGTCAGCGCCAGGGCGGCCCAGATGCGGGTGTCGTCCAGCGCGCGCTGCTTGTCGGTATCGAACGAAACCTTCATCTCGATCATCCGGTCGAAGTCGGGCTTCGGCCTGGACGACAATTTCAAGCCTTCCTCGACATTCGGCAGCAGCGTTTCCTTATACAGGTCCCACTTCTTGCCGCTGGTGCAGATGAAACCGTCGGCCATGCGCCCGGCATATTTCGCGACCTGAGGACCAGCCCCCGCGACGTAGATCGGCAGGAAGGCACCGGGCTTGTCGTAGATCGTCGCGCCTTGGGTCTTATAGTATTCGCCCTCGAACGTCAGGCCGTCCTCTGACCACAGCTTGCGGATCAGGCCGATGGCCTCCCGCAGCCGGGCGAAGCGCTCTTTCATTTCGGGCCAGACCATGCCGGTGGAGGGCACTTCGTTCAGACCTTCCCCGGTGCCGACGCCCAGGATCACGCGGCCGGGGAACATCGACCCCAGCGTGCCGAACACCTGCGCGACGACGGACGGATGGTAGCGGAACGTCGGGGTCAGCACGCTGGTGCCCATGACGATCCGTTGGGTGCTGGCACCCAGCGCGCCCAGCCATGCCAGCGCGGACGGCGCATGGCCGTCGGTGTGCTTCCACGGCTGGAAATGATCGCTGACAAACACCGAGTCGAAGCCCTGTTTCTCGGCCTCGACCGAGAAATCCAGCAGCAATCGGGGCGCGAACTGCTCCGCGGATGCTTTGTATCCAAGCGTCAAGGTCATGACCCAGCCTCCTTCAGTTGCTGCCAAGCTACCGCCGACCCGGGATCACGGCAATCCACGCCCCGAACCGCGCCCGCTGCAAGCCATATACGCATGGGTTGACGCATGTTTAGGCGTTTGAAACATGGCTTGGGCGACGCGTCGGCCAAAACAGCCATATCCCGGCGCGGCACGGGGTTTGCGTTGTCGTTCGCATGCGAAGCAGTGAGTCACGATCGTGAAAGTCCTGCTGGCCGACGACGATGCTGAACGGGCGGGCGCTGTGGCGCGCGTTCTGGCGGCGGATGCGGGTTTGACCGTGGTACGCCTGAAACCGGGTGAATCGCTCGCGGATGCCGTTGCCTGCCTCAGCCCCGACGTCGTCCTGGTCGATATGGCGCGCCCGGATCGCGATGCGCTGGACGGCATCCGGCACCTGGCGGCGGTCACCCCAAGGGCCGTCGTCCTGTTCGTGGACGAAGACGACCCCGGGTTCATGGAGGAAGCCATCGGCGCAGGTGTGTCGTCCTACAACGCCCTCGGTATGCCGCCCCCAGACGTGAAACCGATCCTGCGCGCCGCCGTGTCGCTGTTCCGCCGCCATCAGCAGGCCCGCGACGACCTGAAAGACGCCGAAGCCCGGCTGAAGGAGCGTAGCATCATCGACAAGGCGAAAGCCCTGCTGATCAAGCAACGCCGCATGAGCGAACCCGACGCCTATAAATTCCTCCGCCGCACCGCCATGAGCACGGCTCGGCGGATCGTGGACGTGGCCAGCGATACGATAAAAGACATGGAAGGAAACGCGGGATGAGCAAACCGATCCGCGTCGGATTGCTGCGGCTGGTGGACAGCGCGCCGGTGATCGTGGCCGAGGCCGCCGGTCTGTTCCGAGCCCGGGGCATCGAGGTGGAAATCAGTATAGAGCCGTCATGGTCGAATATCGCCGACAAGCTGACCTATGGCGTGCTGGACGCGGCGGTGATGCTGCCGCCGCTGGCGCTGGCGATCTGCGCCGGACTGCGCGGCCCAAAGGCCCGGCTGGTGGTGCCGATGTCGCTCAGCCAGGGCGGCAATGCGATCGTGACGGGAACGCCCGCCGCTGGACTTGCGCTGGGCGGGGAAATGCCGCGGCCCGCGTTGCACGCATGGCTGCGCGACCAGCCGGCAAAGCCGAAATTCGCCGTGGTGCATGCCTTTTCCACCCACAACCTTTTGCTGCGCTACTGGCTGGCGTCCGGTGGTGCCGACCCGGATCGCGATATCGAAACGGTGGTGATTCCGCCGGAAAACGTGGTGGACGCGCTGGCAAATGGCACCATCGCCGGGTTCTGCGCGGGTGCGCCGTGGGGCGACGTGGCCGAACGGCGCGGCGTGGGACGGATCGCGATCGGAACATCGGCGATCTGGCCGTTCCATCCGGAAAAATGCCTGTGCGTCAGGGAAGCCTGGGCGCAAGGCAATCCCGGCCTGCTGCAACATCTGCTCGGCGCGCTTCTG
>JAJZEV010000343.1:16040-19929 GCA_021805665.1 Pseudomonadota bacterium | reverse complement strand
GTGGACGGTGCCGGCTTATGCGCATCACCGGCTGCTGGCGGATGCTGACGGTAAGCGGCTGGCCAAGCGAGACCGTGCGGCGACGTTGCGGTCGCTGCGCGGCAGCGGGGTTTCGCCACGGGCGATCCTGGACGGATTCGCATGAGTGACCCGGTTGCCTCGACAATTCATCAGCAGCCCCGAGGGCTAGCGGGTCGGATCCGAGGATGAATTCACCCGATAGCGGAAAACGGCCGGCTTGTCGATCCGCCGCGCAAATGGTGGATGCCCGATGGCATCGGTACGGTGGATCGAATCAGGGTGCGCGAGGGCACCCGCACGTGTTGTTTCAAACGGGGCTCGTTCGCCGGCCAAGCCCACCTGGATCACCAGATAGCAGGGGTTCGGCAACGCGAGCAGCCGAACCATCTGAAATGACTTATGGATCGCAGGCTGGCGGCACGTTCGGTTTCGGACAGACCTTGCCGCGGCCTCCATCGACCCCGCGCCGCGCCTTGTCGGAACCGGCCATGCGCCGATCGCCGCCGATGAATGGTTCGGGCCGCGACCGGCTGCACTGAAGCGATTCCGGCCTGTTTCGCCTGAGCGGCCTCACTCGATTGGCCCGACGCGGCCGCGTTGACTGGGCGGCTGTCAGATGACGGCGTTCGGCGCGATCATATCAGGCGGCGCCGCGCAACAGTTCGCTTTCCCCGCCCAGGCTGCGGGCGATCGGCAGCAGGGTGAAATAGCGCCGCGATACCCGGTCGGCGACGGCGCCGATCGCCTTTTCCAGCGCGTTCAGCCGGGGCGGCAGCAGGGCGGTGGTTGCCATCTGGTCGGGCGAGTGCAGCACGTTCTGCACGATATCCCTGCCTTCCTGCAGCAGCGGCTCCATCGCGTTCAGCAGCGAATCGCCGTCCTCCACGATCTCGCGCAGCAGTTCGCGCGCGGCGACAAGCTGGAATGCCAGTCCGCGCGGGTTTCCGTCATCGGCCAGAATCAGGTCCAAGGCCGGCGCGGGCTGCAGCACCGCCAGGTATCGCGCGCGATAGGTGATGACCGAATCGCGCAGTTCCAGGCCCAGACGTAATCCGGCTTCCACGCGCCCGGGCTGGGTCAGGGCGCCTGGCTGATCCAGCACCCGCGCCAGTTCGGCGGCGATGGCCTGAGCGCGTTCGATCCGCCGGCCGAAATCCAGGAACAGCCGGCCGCCACCGCGCACCATGTTTTCGGCGGCCAGCCCGGCGACGGCGGCGGCGAATTCCAGGATTTCCGTGGTCAGCGTGGATGCGTGCTCCAGCGCGCGGGCGTTCGCGGCGGGCGGCAGTTTCTTCATGTCCTCGCCCAGCACACGCAGAGAGCGGGTCAGGACCGCGTGCATTTCCCCGGTCAGGCGGTCGCGCAACTGATCCACCTGACGCGAGACGTGGGCCAGCACGCGGCGCATGCCGCCGTCGGGGCGGAACGCGCGCATCACGGCGGACGCCAGCATACCGACGCCGAGGATGCTCGCGTCTTCGGGTTCCATCATTTTCACGTCGGTCAGGCTGGCAACCAGGATCTGCAGTTCGGCGATTTCGCGTCCGGTGGGCGAGGGACGCAGAATCCGGGCGATTATGGCGCGTTGCAGGCGGGCGGCTTCTTCCAGGCGTTCCAGATAGCGCCCCAGCCAGTAGAAATTGTCGGCGACGCGGGATGGCAGGTCGCCCGCGGTGCGGCGGATCGCCAGGGTCGGGGTCAGCAGGCCGAGTGCGCCTTGGACGGTGCTGCTTTCATCCTCCATCACCCAGACGTCCTTGGACAGGGCGTTGCGCGGCAGGCGGCCGGCGAGTGCGTCTTCGTCCGACAGGGCGCGCGCCAGTCCGCCGGGGAAGGCGCGCCATCTGGTGCCGTCGAAGGTCATGAACATGCGTAGGGCGATTGGCTTGGCATCCAGCCCGTGCAGGCCGGCGCAGGGGGCAACGGACGGGGTTGGCGCCATCGTGGCGGCGTAGTCCTGTGGGGCGGCGGCTATTTTGGTGGCCAATTCCTCCCGTTCGGCGGTGGACAGCAGCATGGGCACCACGGGCGGGGTGCTGCCGTCGGTGGCTTTGCGGACCAGCCAGCCTTCCAGGTCGCGCAGCACGGTGCGCACCATGGCGCCTTCGCCCAGCCATAGCGTGGCCTGGCTGGCGAGTTGCAGATCCTGACCCAGCAGCCGCCGAGCCAACGCCGGCAGGAAGGCGGCCAGGGCAGGGGCTTCGGTGAGGGCGGAGCCGGCGTCATTGACCATGCGAACGGCCCCGCCCCGGATGGCATCGATCAATCCGGGGACGCCGCCGCCAGCCGACAATTCCAGCGAATCGATGCGATGGCCGGATTTCCGCCGCATCAGCACGCTGATGCGTTGCAGTCCGCGCAAGGTTTTCAGGAACACCTGGCCATTGCGCAGGGTCAGGTCGCCAGCCTCGACCAGGCCGATCGACATTTCGCGCGACAGCAGGACATGTTCGAACCACATCGGATCGGCATGGCCGCCGCTGAGCAGCGCGACCCCGGCGCTGTCGTCCGGTGCCATGGCTTGCAGGGCATCGCTGGTCAGTTCCAGATGCTGGCGCAGTTGGCGGATGCGCTGGGACTGGAACAGTTCGGGGACGATGCGCGACAGGATGCGGCGGTTTTCCAGTGCGTAGGCGAGACCTTGGGCCTGTCCGGTGCGGTCGGCCAGCACGCGCCATGCGCCGTCGGGGCCGCGCAGCATGTCGGCGGCGTAGAACATCAGGCGCCGGTCGCGGCGGCGGCCGTCCACGTCGCGGCACGGGCGCAGAAACGAGGGATTCGCGTAGATCAGTTCGGGCGGGATCAGACCCTCCGCCATCAGGTTCCGCGGGCCGTAGATATCGGCCAGGATCAGCTCCAGCAACTGGGCACGCTGCGCGAGGCCGGCTTCGAGCGAGGCGAATTCCGCGGCCGATATCAGCAGCGGGATAGGGTCGCACCGCCAGTTGACGGAGCGTTCGCCCGGCAGGATCGCGGTGATGCCTTCCTCGGCGAAAGCCTGTTCAAGAAGATTGGCTCGGTCGGACAGGGTTTCGCGGCCCAAGCCGAACATGGTCGATAGCAGCGAGCGCCAATGCGGCTTGGCTGCCCCCGACCCATCCGCCATTTCATCGAGCGGGTTCTGGTGATCCATCAAGCGCGGCCGACCTGGCCGGAATGGCTTAATAGCGCCGCCACACCATTGCAGGCACGCACACTGTCTTCCTCTTCTCGTCTCGAAGCGGGCAGGGTGCCACGGGGTTGAAACACTTGTCCAGCGACGCGTTGGGGCATTTTGCCGCGATGCACAATCGCGGCGGCGGGCGCACCTTGCTGGACGCGCTGCCTGGCCGGGGAGCGGTCATGTTGACAGTCAGGTGGCGGTCAGTCAGGCGGCGGGTTTGAATACGTCGATCCGCGTGGCGGATTGGGGGCGCCGTGCCGCCGCTGTTGCGGCAATCCGGGGTTCCGCCGGGCGCGTGCTGGCCAGGCGGCGGTACAGCGCTTCGTATTCGGCCGCCGCGTCTGGCCAGCCAAAGCCCCGACCCATTGCCGAGCGGCGCATTTCAGCCAGGCGGGTGGCATCCTCGAAGGTGTCGAAGGCTCTGCGGCAGGCGGCCATCAGCCCTGCCGCGGTCAGCGTTTTGAACAGGAAGCCCGTTGTCCCGTCGCCGATCGTGTCAGCCAGCCCGCCGGTCGCATGGGCGATCGGCAGCGCGCCATAGCGCTGCGCCTGCATCTGCGTCAGGCCGCACGGTTCGTATCGGGACGGCATCAAGGTAAAGTCGCTGGCCGCGACGACCCGCCGGCCCATGGTTTCGTTGAAGCCGATCAGCACGCCGATATCGTCGCGATGCTGGCGGGAGGTGCGGCTGAGCATCTGTTCGAT
>JAJZEV010000343.1:0-15373 GCA_021805665.1 Pseudomonadota bacterium | reverse complement strand
AACCGCAGGTCGTTATCGGGCCAATCCGATCCGTCGGGCGCGCAATAAGGGGTGCCGCGCCGATCGAACAGGGCCGGCGAATCCGCCAGATATAAGGTTACGCCGTCCGCGGTCCTGGCCTGTCCAAGCCGGGCAGGGGGAATGCCGGCGCGGCCGGGCAGATGGGCGAACCAGTGGATGGCGGGAAGTTTCGCCAGGACTTCGCGGTATGCGGGCATCAGCACGCGAACCCCGACGCCGCAGCGCATCAACGCCCGGGGCAAACCCGCCGATACGTCGCCCAGACCGCCCGCCTTCGCGAGGCCCGCCATCTCGCTCGTCACGAACAGCACGTTCAAGTGTGTCATCCGCCGCTTCCCCCGATCTTCTGGACACGCCGACCTGATTCAAAGGTTCATGCCTTCGAGGGAGGGCATGTCACCGGAACCGCCCACGTCGCGAAAGCGCTTGGGAAAAGAGAGTTGGCGGACGGCTTCGTGCCGCCAACGCAATTTTCCGTTACAGGGGATATGGGGGTTACAGGCGGCGAAAGCGGTGTTTTTTTATTACGATTTTGCCATTGAAGGCAGATTTGCGCATGGTTTCAGTTTACCTTTTGCCGTAATGTTATGTATTCGTCACAAATAAACCGGCTGGGCCATTTCCGGCCGCGAGCGGTAGCCGAATAGTCCGCCCGATCCCCGCGTTGCCAGGGAGTGTTGCGGCGCCCGCGGGCCGCATGGCAGCCAACAACCTCTTGTGAACCGGCCACGCGGGGGTTAAGCCCTGCGCCTTCCCAAGCCCCCTCCCGCATCGCGGGTTTTCGCGCATAAAGGTTCACTGGATGTTCTCCCGGTTGCTCGGCTTCATGTCGGCCGACATGGCCATCGATCTCGGCACCGCCAATACGCTGGTCTATGTGAAGGGTCGCGGCATCGTGCTGGCCGAACCCAGCGTCGTCGCCATCGCCGATGTCCGCGGCAAGAAGCAGGTTGTCGCGGTCGGCGAAGAAGCCAAGCTGATGCTGGGCCGCACGCCCGGTTATATCACCGCCTCCCGCCCGTTGCGCGACGGGGTGATCGCCGATTTCGAGGTGGCGGAGGAGATGATCAAGCATTTCATTCGCAAGGTGCATAACCGGCGCGGCTTTGCTTCGCCGCTGATTATCGTGTGCGTGCCGTCCGGCTCGACCGCGGTGGAGCGGCGGGCGATTCAGGAAAGCGCGGAAAGCGCCGGGGCACGGCGGGTTCAGTTGATCGAGGAACCCATGGCCGCGGCGATCGGGGCCGGGCTGCCGGTCACCGAACCCTCCGGCAGTATGGTCGTCGATATCGGCGGCGGCACGACCGAAGTCGCGGTGATTTCGCTGGGCGGCATCGTCTATGCGCGCAGCGTGCGGACTGGCGGCGACAAAATGGACGAAGCGATCATCAGCTACATCCGCAGGCACCATAACCTGCTGATCGGCGAATCCTCGGCCGAACGGCTGAAGATGGATATCGGCGCCGCCGCGCCGGACGAAAACGGCGACGAAGGCCCGTACCGGGAAGTGCGCGGCCGCGATCTGATGAACGGTGTGCCGCGGGAGGTGCTGGTCAGCCAGCGCCAGGTCTCCGAAAGCCTGATGGAGCCGGTTTCGGCGATCGTGGAAGCGGTGAAGGTGGCGCTGGAGAACACGCCGCCGGAACTGGCGGCCGACATCGTGGACAAGGGCATCGTGCTGACCGGCGGCGGGGCGCTGCTGTACCGGCTGGATCAGGTGCTGCGCGATGCGACCGGGCTTGCGGTGGTGATCGCTGAAAACCCGCTGCAATGCGTTGCCCTGGGCACCGGGCGCGCGCTGGAAGAGAGAAAGCGTTTGTCCAACGTGCTGACGAGCATGTATTAACCGGCTTGGCTGGCTGGCACCGGGATGGTTCGGGAAATTCCGGACCATTCCGGCGGTCGAACTGTAAGCCGCTGTTCATGAAGGCCTCAGATGCTTCGCCTTTCGATTCAGGCACGTCAGGCGCTGGCTCGGCTGACACTGCCGGTCCTGATCGTTGCGTCCTTCGGGATCATGCTGCTTGGCAAGGCGGATACGCTGATCGCCGAACGCGCACGCATCGCGCTGGGGGACGGATTGGCGCCGATCTTTGCGGTGCTGGCCTCCCCGCTTGGACATATCCGCGCCACGATCGGCGAAACCGCGGCGCTGTGGGATATGCGCGAGGAAAACGCCCGCCTGCGCGACGAGAATGAGAAGCTGCGCCGCTGGCAGTCGATCGCGCTGGCGCTGGACGCGGAAAACCGGCGGCTGAAAGCCAGCCTGAACTGGATTCCCGACCCCGGTGCGTCGTTCGTCACCGCGCGGGTGGTTGCCGATGCCGGGGGCGTCTATGCCCGGGCGGTGCTGTTGTCCGTCGGGCCGAACCATGGCATCCGCAAGGGCGAGATCGCGGTGGATGAGCGCGGGCTGATCGGACGCATCACAGAAGTTGGTTCGCGCACCGCCCGGGTGCTGCTCATCACGGATCTGAACAGCCGGATTCCGGTGATGATGGAAACCTCGCGCGCGCATGCCATTCTGGTAGGAACCAACGGGCCGCGTCCGCGGCTGCAATACTGGCCGGAGGGAATTCTGCCGCAGGAGGGCGAGCGGATCGTCACCAGCGCCGAAGCCAACGCGTTTCCGGCCAATCTGCCGATCGGCACCGTGCATTACAGCGCCAGCGGTGCGGCGGAGGTGGAACCGGCGGCGATGCTGCAGAAGCTGGAGGTCGTGCGGATTTTCGACTACGGGCAGACGGGTGTGACGGCGCCGGAGTCAATATCCCCCACGCCCGGACGGCATTGATGGCCACGATCGACCGGCGCCCGGGAATCCGGCCCAGGGCCAGCCTGGGCCGGCGTTTGGATGTGATGGCCCGGGTCGGTTTCCCGGCATGCACGACGGTTCTGCTGATGCTGCTGACGCAGGCACCGCTGGATATTCCCGAACAGGCCGCGCTGCTGCCGGCGGTGGCATTGTGCTGCGTCTGGTTCTGGTCGCTGTTCCGCCCCGGCAATCTGCCGCCTCCGGTCGTATTTCTGATCGGGCTGTTCATGGACCTGCTTGGATATCTGCCGCTCGGGGTTGGAATTTTCACCCTGTTGGCGGTGCAGGCGGCGGCCCTTGGCATGCGCCGGCCGCTGTCCCGGCGGGGCTTTTTCTGGATATGGGGCGTGTTCGCGGCGGTTGCCGCCGGGGCGGCGCTGCTGATCTGGCTGCTGACCATGCTGCTGACCTTCCATCTGCTGGCGCCCTATCCGGCGATCTTCGTCGCCGCACTCAGCATCGCGCTGTTTCCGCTGCTGGCGGTGCCGTTTGCTGTCGCGCACCGGTCGGTCGCCGACCCGGATCGGGCCTGACCATGAAACGCGACGGAGAACGAACCGGCGTGTTCACCCGGCGCGCGCTGCTGACGATGGGCGGGCAGGCCGCCGTGCTGGGCACGCTGGGGGTGCGACTGTATCAGGTGCAAGTGGAGCAGGGCGCGCGATACAACACGATGGCGGATGAAAACCGCATCAGCGCCCGGATGATCGCCCCGCCGCGCGGCCGTATCCTGGACCGGTTCGGCCTCGTGGTGGGCGGCAGCACGACGAACTGGCGGGCGGTTCTGATCGCGGAGCAGGCGAACAACATCCCCGCGACCCTGGATGCGTTTTCGGCCCTGCTGCCGCTGAGCGAATACGAACGCGCCCGGATCGATCGCGAACTGCACCGCCACCGCAAGTTCATTCCGGTTCTGATCCGCGAGTTCCTCACCTGGGACGAGATGGCGGCGATCGAGGTCAATGCACCCGACCTTCCTGGCATCGTGGTCGATGCCGGCACATCCCGCAGTTATCCGTATGGCGATAAACTGGCGCATATCGTCGGTTACGTGGCCCCGCCGAACGAGGAGGATGTCGCCGACGACCCGCTGCTGGGGCTGCCGGGCTTGCGGATCGGGCGGGCGGGGATGGAGAAATTCCACGACCTGGGGCTGCGAGGGCGGGCGGGGTCGGTGCAACTGGAAGTAAACGCGGTCGGGCGCGTGATCCGGGAACTGGACCGCCAGGAAGGCGTGCCCGGCGAGGATGTGGGCCTGACGATCGACGCTGGCTTGCAGGAAGCCGTGCTGGCCACGCTGGGCGATGAAAGCGCGAGCGCGGTGGTGATGGATTGCCGCAACGGCGAGGTGCTGGCGATGGCCACCAATCCGTCGTTCGATCCCTCGGTGTTCAATTCCGGCGTATCGCAGGCGCAGTGGCTGGAATGGACCAAGGACCGCCGCACCCCGCTGATCAATAAGGCAACTTCCGGGCTGTATGCGCCGGGGTCCACCTTCAAGATGGCGGTGGCACTGGCGGGGATCGAGGCCAAGGCGATTACCCCGGCCGACCGGATCGACTGCCCGGGTTACCTGGATCTGGGCGACACGCGGTTCCACTGCTGGCGCCGTGGCGGGCACGGCATGCTGGACCTGCGTGGCGGCCTGAAGAACAGTTGCGATGTGTACTTCTATGAGGTCGCGCGCCGCACCGGCATCGACCACGTCGCGGCGATGGCCAACCGGCTTGGGCTGGGGGTGGAACTGGATCTGGATTTGCCGGGCCAGCGGCCCGGGCTGATCCCCACCCGGGAATGGCGCATAGGCCACGGCCATGCGTGGAACATCGGCGACACCATCGTCAGTGGCATCGGACAGGGGTTCATTCAGGTGACGCCGCTGCAACTGGCGACCTATGTCTCCCGCTTGGCGAGCGGGCGGCTGGTGCAGCCGCACCTGACGCGCAAACTGGCCGGGGCGATGCAGCCGGGTGCGGAGCCGGAGGATTGGCCGCTGCTGGGCATGTCCGAAAAGCTGCTGCACAACGTGCGCGAGGGGATGTGGGCGGTGGTGAACGAGCAGGGCGGCACGGCGCCGCTTGCCCGGCTGGCCGACCCGGCGGTGCAACTGGCTGGCAAGACCGGATCGGCACAGGTACGGCGGGTGTCACGCGAACTGCGCGAGAGCGGACATTTCGACAGCGAGAAACTGCCGTGGGAATACCGGCCGCATGCGCTGTTCGTTGCCTATGCCCCATACGATGCTCCGCGCTATGCGCTGGCGGTGGTGATCGAGCACGGCAACGCGGGTGCCGCGGCCGCCGCGCCGATGGCGCGCGACATCATGACGCAGGTGCTGCGCCGCGATCCTGCAAACCGCACCGAGGCGCCCTCGGCACAGGTCGCAGAGGCCGTGCCATGATGGACCGGCGGTTGTGGCGGGAGCCGTCGTTCGATCTGGTCGGCAAGGTGCTGCGGGTCAACTGGCTGTACGTGCTGCTGCTGTGCGTCCTGGCCGGGGTCGGCTATGCGACGCTCTACAGCGCCGGCGGTGGCGCGGCGGAGCCATACGCAACCCGGCATGCGATGCGGTTCGGCATCGGGGTGATCCTGATGCTGGCCATCGGCATGGTCGATATCCGGGTTATCGCGCGATTGGCGTGGCCGGCCTGGCTGGGCGGGGTGATCCTGTTGGTGCTGGTGTTGCGTATGGGCCACGTCGGCAAGGGCGCGCAACGCTGGCTGGAACTGGGGGGGCTGCAACTGCAACCGTCCGAACTGATGAAGCTGGCGCTGGTGCTGGCGCTGGCGTCCTGGTTTCATAGGGCTTCGCGCGAGCGGATGGGTAATCCGCTGTTTCTGATCCCGCCGATCGTCGCGGTGCTGATTCCGGTCGGGCTGATCCTGAAAGAGCCGAACCTGGGGACCGCGGCGATTACGGCGATGCTGGGCGGGGCGATTTTCTTCGCTGCCGGGGTGCGGTGGTGGAAATTCGTGCTGGTGCTGCTGCCTTTGCCGTTTCTGGCGCACTTTGCCTATGGCCATCTGCACGACTACCAGCGCGCGCGGATCGACACGTTTTTGCACCCTGAAAGCGATCCGCTCGGCGCCGGCTACAACATCATCCAGTCGAAAATCGCGCTGGGATCGGGCGGGATGTGGGGCAAGGGCTATTTGCAGGGCACCCAGGCGCATCTGGATTTCCTGCCGGAAAAGCAGACCGATTTCATCTTCACCATCATTGGCGAGGAATGGGGTTTCGCCGGTGGCATCGCGGTGATCGGCCTGCTGGGGTTGATTATCCTGGGCGGCATGCTCATCGCGCTGCGCTGCCGCAACCAGTTCGGCCGGCTGGTGGCGCTTGGTATCTCGTGCAACTTCTTCCTGTATGTGTTCGTCAACATCGCGATGGTGATGGGGACGATCCCGGTCGGCGGGGTGCCGTTGCCGCTGGTGTCGCACGGCGGGTCGGCGATGCTGACGGTGATGGTGGGGTTCGGCATCCTGATGTCGGTGCATGTGCATCGCGATGTGGAGTTCGGTTCGGTTCGGGACGACCGGTGATCCATCCGGGCCTGCTGGCGGCCTACCGGAACACCGTCTATCGGGCGGGGGATGCCTCGGTGCGTGTGGGCCGGCGGTGTGCGGGGATGGACCGGCTGCTGGTGGCGCATTCGGTTCGGCTTGGGGCCTTTATCTCGGCCGATAATCCGTATTCCAGACGCATGCCGCCGGGCTGGAACCGGCGGATGCGGCTTCGGTTGGGGGAAGCGCTGCGGCGGCGGCGGTATTTGCCGGCCATCGGATGCTGGCGCGACTGGTCGGAGGCGCATTGTCTGGTGCTTGGCGACCCGGCGGCGGCGATCCGGCTGGCGCGGCGGTTTCGCCAAAACGCGATCGTGATCATAGGTCTGCGGCAAGCCGCCTATCTTCTGATAACTTCATAGCGCGCCACTCGGCACTGGATTCGTCTGCCGCGACTGGCAAATTTCTCGGGAGGACGCAGCGGCGTCCGCCAGGGCGGTCACCGCTTTAAGATCGCCTTCGAATTAGTTTCCCATGGCCGTCACTGCTTGGAGTTCTTGTGCAAGTCGTCGATTACAGCATTCGCCAGAAGGATACGGCCGCGACGATTCTCGGCCATCAAACCGAGCGGCAGATGTCCGCGGCGATTTATATTCATGATCTGTCGCCGGGCGGGGTGGAACGGCAGTCGCTTGTTCTGGCGCACGAACTACAGCAGCGCGGTGTCGATATTGTTCTTGTAGTGCATCAGTTGCGTGGGGAGCTGTTGCCGTTGCTGCCCGTCGGCGTGCCGATCGTGAATCTTCACAGCGCCCGGACCTTGCAGGACATATTCAGGCTCCGGCGGTTTATCCTGAAGGAGCGGCCGGATGTCTTCCTCGCTAATGTGGATCACAACAATGTCGCGGCGGCCTTGGCGATGGCGTTGTCTGATAGCGAAACGAAACTGGTGATCTGCCAGCATAATCCGCTGACTGCCGGGTTCCATGCGACGGTGAACTGGAAGCACCGCGTGGTGCCTTGGTTCTACCGGATGTTGTCCGGCCACATAGACCGGGCCGTTGCGGTATCGGATGGTATTGCTGACGAGTTGATCGCGGCCGGTTTGCCGGCGTGCAAGGTCAGTACGATATTCAACGCGGTGATCGGCGGCGATTTCCAGGAACGGGCCAGCGTGCCTGTTCATCATCCCTGGCTGGTTCGCAAGGACCGTCCGGTTTTTGTAACGGCGGGGCGTCTGGTGGAAATGAAGGACCACCGCACCTTGCTGAGGGCGTTCGCGATCCATTTGCGGCAGCGTCCGTCGCGATTGATGCTGCTGGGCATGGGACCGCGGCTGGATGAATTGCGGTCTCTGGCAGCCGAACTGGGAATCGCCGAACATGTGGCGTTCGAGGGATTCGTGCCCAATCCGCTGCCTTATATGCGTGCGGCCGACGGTTTCGTGCTGTCGTCGCGTTCCGAGGGGTTTGGTAATGTCCTGGTTGAATCGATGGGCTGCGGGACGCCGGTGATTTCCACCGCCTGCCCGCATGGTCCGGCGGATATTCTGGGGCATGGACGGTACGGGATATTGGTGCCGCCGCGCGATCCGGAGGCTCTGGCACCGGCGTTCGAGCAGTTGCTGGACCAGCGTGGCCGTTGGCCGGCGGCGTTGCTGCGGGAACGGGCGGGGGCGTTCAGTTACAGTGCCTGCGCCGATGCCTATACGGGGTTGTTGCGGGGTTTGGTCTAGCCCCAGCGCCCCAAGCCGGCGGCGCTTGCCCGCCGCGCGACGTACCAGATCCATACGCATTGCGGCACCAGCGTCAGGAACGGCACTGGCGGTTTCAGCGGCGAGGGCAGGGCGACGAACAGCAGGCAGCACGCCCCGCCGAACAGCGCGAAGCCCCAGTGGACCAGTGTAACAGCGGTGGCCGGGACGCCGGAACGCTGCGCCACCTGATACAAATGGCCGCGGTGCGGACGGGTGACCGACTCGCCGGCAAGGGTGCGGCGCACCAGGGTGAAACCCACGTCGAACAGCACACCCGACAGCAGCATGGGCATCAGCAGGAACGACAGTTCCACCCCGTCGAACCGGCTGGCGACCACGGCCAGCACGGCCAGCATGAAGCCGCAGAACTGGCTGCCGACATCGCCCATGAAGATGCGGGCCTTGGGGAAGTTGAATGGCAGGAAACCCGCCAGACCCGCCGCCAGCAGCCCGGCCGCGGCATAGGCGAACCAGCCGCCGTGCTGTTCTGCGATGAACACGATGAACAGACAGGCGATCAGCGATACGCCGCTGGCGAGGCCGTTCAGTCCGTCGATGAAATTCATCGCGTTGGTGGTGAACAGAATCCAGGCCAGGGTGGCCGCAATGCCGGGCCAGGCGAACGGCAGCGGCCCCAGATAAGGGATGCGGAAATCGGTCACGTAAAGCCCGCTGGCGACCGCGACCAGAGCGGCGAATATCTGGGCGCCGAGTTTGACGGTGAACGGCCAATCGAACAGGTCGTCCAGGAATGCGACGACCGCGATCGCCACCGAGGCCTCGATTACGCCGCGGAAATAGGGATCTGCCAGGCGGGCGAACGCGGCATAGCGATACAGCACGGCAATGCCGGCCAGGAAGGTAATGACGACACCCACGCCGCCACCCTTCGGGGTTGGCCTGTCGTGCATCTTGCGCGCCTCCGGCGTGTCCATGACGCGAACCGAGATCATGGTGCGCACAGTCGTGGCCGACAGCAGCATCAGCAGGACGGCAAAGCCTAAATGGCGGAGGATGGCAAAGCTGGTCATTCGGCGTTCCGGTCGATAGCGGCCGGATCGTCTATCGCTTGTTGCCGTAAAGGCAAAGGGCGGGTGTTGCCGTGAAGGCAAAGGGACCTTCGCGGCCGCCCAGCGGGCGCGACGCCGCCATCCGACGATCCGGCGGGCATTTTGCCTGCCATCCAGCGCGCGATTGGGGTATGTGCCGGGGCATTGGCGCAAGCCCCCAACCCGTTGGTGTCCGGTCGCGGGCCAACTGAAGGAACCACCTACCCGTGCCCATGATCCAGGTGACCCGAAATCTGGCGCTCGACGAGCGGGCGGTGGAAGAAACCTTCATCCGGGCCTCGGGTCCCGGCGGGCAGAATGTGAACAAGGTGGAGACGGCGGTGCAATTGCGGCTGTCGCTGGAACGCGCCGGCTTGCCGCAGGCTGTGCGGGCGCGGCTGGAGAAACTGGCCGGGCGGCGGCTGACGCTGGATGGAGACATCCTGATCACCTGTCAGCAACACCGAACGCAGGACCGTAACCGGGCGGAGGCGCTGGCCGCGCTGATCGCGTTGATCCGCCGCGCGACAGTCGCGCCGATCCGGCGGGTGGCCACCAAGCCGAGTTACGGGTCGAAACTCAGGCGGCTGGAGGAAAAGGCGCATCGCGGCAAGATCAAGCAGGGCCGCGGCAGTGGGATCGACCGCGATTAGGATTGTTGTCTGTGGTTTATATCTCGCGGCAACGTCCCATGTATGGGTGCCGGTTTCTCGTGATCAACAGGCCACGGTCGATGCCCTACCCACATGGTACCGTTCGCCCTGGCTCTCTTCGAAGCCGTGTTGCCCGGCCGGTGAAGCAGGCGATCGCGGCGCAGGTGGTCGCGCTGTTCAACGATCGCTCCCGCGGCGAAAAGCCGGTTCCGCGGCGCAGCGACAGCCTGTTTGGAGCCAGTGCCGTCGCGTGGCGGGTGCATGGCGACGTAACCTCCATGATGGTGGGTGGAATCGCCGGCCTGCTGTTGCAGATGCTGCATCCCTCGGTTCTGGCGGGCGTTTGGGATCATTCCAACTTCCGTTCGGACATGCAGGGACGGCTAAGGCGAACCGCCCGGTTTATCGCGCTGACCACCTACGGCGACCCGGTCGAGGCGAACGCCGCGATCATACGGGTACGCGACATTCATGCAAAAATCACTGGAACCCTGCCGGATGGGCGGGACTATGCCGCCAACGACCCGGCGCTGCTGGCCTGGGTCCATGTCACCGAGGCGACGAGCTTTCTCGATGCCTGGATGCGCTACGCCGAACCCGACATGTCACGGGCCGACCAGGATCGCTATTTCGCGGAAATGGAGCGGGTCGCGTCCGCGCTCGGTGCCGACCCGATCCCTCGCACGCGATCCGACGCGCGGGACCTTATGAGTGCGATGCGCCCCTGCCTGATCTCCGACGCCCGCACCCGGGAGGTCGCGCGTCTGGTCCTGTCGCAGCCGGCACCGAACAGGATAGCGGAGCCGTTTCAGGCGCTTACCTTGCAGGCGGCGGCAGACCTTTTACCCGCCTGGGCCAGACGGATGCACGGTCTTCCGGAACCGATGCTCAGCGTTCCGTTCGTGCGGGCTGGAACGCTGGGCATCGCCCGTACTTTGCGCTGGGCGTTCCGGTAGGCCGGCCTATCCGGTGCTGGAAACCTCCAGCACATGATCTGCGATGGCCAGAGAAGCGGTCAGGCCGGGACTTTCGATCCCGAACAGGTTGATCAAACCTGGCACACCATGGGTCTGCGGCCCCTGGACGACGAAATCCTGACCCGGCGCGCCTTTTGGTACGATCTTCGGCCGGATGCCCGAATAGCCTGGCTGCAAACCGCCATCATTCAATCCCGGCCAGTATTTCCGCACCGCCGCGTAGAAACTGTCGGAGCGGGACGGATCCACGGTGTAGTCGATGTTGTCGATCCACTCGACATCGGGTCCGAACCGGCACTGGCCGCCTAGATCGACGGTCAGATGAACCCCAAGGCCGCCGGGGACAGGCACCGGGTAGATCAAGCGGGAGAAAGGCGATTTCCCGGTGAGGGTGAAGTAGTTCCCCTTGGCGTAATACGCGGTCGGCACCCGGTTCGGGGGCATGCCGCCGATGCGTCCCGCCAGACCGGGGGCGTGTAGGCCGGCGGCGTTCACCAGCAACCGGCAGCGCAGGGTCATCGGGTCGGCGCCCCCGACATCGATCTCGATCTTGCGTCCGACGACACGGCCGCCCAGCATGGGGCTGAAAAATACCGGGACGGCGCCGGCATTTTCCGCGTCGCCTTGCAGCGCCACCATATAGGTATGGCTGTCGATGATGCCGGTCGCGGGGGACAGCAGGGCGCTGGTGCAAACCAGATTGGGTTCCAGTGCGATCGCCTCGGCGGCGGTCAGCACGCGCATGCCCTCGACACCGTTGGTTTCCGCGCGCTGCTTGATGCCGGCCAGCATCGCGTCCTCCTGCGCGCTGGTGGCCACGATCAGCTTGCCACAGTTGATATGCGGCACGCCTTTTTCGGCGCAATAGGCATAGAGCCGACGGCGGCCGGCGACGCAGAAGCGGGCCATCAGGGAGTTCGCCGGATAGTAGATGCCGGCGTGAATCACCTCGCTGTTGCGCGAGGATGTTTCGGTGCCGATGCCTTCGGCGGCTTCCAGGATGATGACCTCACGCCCCGCCATCGCCAGGGCGCGCGCGGCTGCCAATCCCACGACCCCGGCGCCCACGACGACGCAATCGACTTCCTCCACGCTGCATTCCTCCTAACCACCGGGCTGGCGAACGGTTAAGCTGGGCGGGAACCGGAGTCCAGATATGCTGACCCTGAGCGCGGGTAGTTCGTGTGTTGTTGTCGCCCCGGAGCATGGGGCCGGGCTGACCGGCTGGCTGCTGGGTGGGACGGCGTTGCTGCGGCGGGCGTTGCCGCAAACGGCGGTCGGCGGGAACCCCAATGCGATGGGGTGCTTTCCACTGTTGCCCTATGGCAATCGCATCGGCCGCGCGCGGTTTCGCTGGCAGGGTGCCGAGTATCCATCGCAGCGCAACTTCGGCGATAGTCCGCATGCGATCCACGGCATCGGCTGGCAGCGTGCATGGACGGTGGAGGCCGTCAGTCCGGTTGCCGTATCGCTGCGCCTGACCCACCGCCCCGATCCGTCCTGGCCATTCGCCTTCGATGCCAGGATCGATTACCGCCTTTCCGCGGAGGCGCTGACCGTGGCGATCGTGCTGACCAACCGGCACGGCACCGACGCCCCGGCCGGCATCGGGCTGCATCCGTTCTTCCCCGCGGCAAACGACCCGTCGTTGCGCTTCAATGCCTCCGGCATGTGGCAGAATACCCCCGACGCGCTGCCGGTGCACCATGGGGCGCCGCCGGATGGATGGTCGGTTGGTTCGTGGCGCCGGATCGCCGGGTCGCGGTTGGACAATTGCTTCACCGGTTGGGACGGAACGGTCGATATCGCCGCCGGCCCCGCCAGTTTGCGCATCGAGGCCAGCGCCGTGTTCCGCAATCTACAGGTGTTCACGCCGGACTGGGCGGATTTCTTCTGCGTGGAACCGGTCAGTCACAGCCCCGATGCGGTCAATCGCCCCGATCTGCCGGCGGATCAGGCGATGGATCTCCTGGCCCCGGGCCAGACCCTCAGCGGCACGATTCGCTTCATTCCCACCGGGCCGTGACGCCCGCCGGGAGTCAGGCCAGCAGCGACATTGCTGCGTCGGGTCCCGCCAGTATTTCCACCAGGCGTACCTGGTCCACCTTGGCCAGCCGTCCGAGCACGGGAGAAGCGCCGATGGCCAGGGCGGCTTTTTTCAGGAGCATGTCGTAGGTGCCGCCGCTGCCAACCTTTCGCGCTTCGGTTTCCAGTATCCGCAGCCCACGCGCCGCAGCCTCCAGCACCGCGACCGCCGGGGGCGCCGAACCGTTCAGCGGCAGCAGCAGTTCCTGTTCCAATCCCGCGGTGAACCGGGCCTTGCAGTCGGCATCCAGTTTCTTGCGGATCTCGCGCAACCGGACCTGGCGTTGCGGGCTTGCGGTATCGTCGTCCAACTGGCGCAGCAGCGCCGCGATTCGGCCGGCCGCGGTCCCGGCGTCGCCAAGGCTGCCGGCTGCGATGCTGGCACGGGTGCCATCCTGCTCATCCAGGTCCGCAAGCAGCCGATCGGCGGCGCGGTCCATCGCGGCACGGACGGCGACCCCGGTCGGGCCGGTATTGGCCACGGGCAGAATGACGGCCGACTGCGGAACGCGGGCGAGCAGAATCGCGATCATCATCGGCAGCGCCGGCACGTGAGCCTCGGCGACCGCGGCCAGGATCGCGGCGATTCGCGTGCCGTCCGGCGGCAGCAGCCCGTTGGCGGTGGCGCCCGCGAGTGCCTCGACCGCGGTACCCTGGCCGAGCAATGCCGCGATGGACGCCGCCAGCGGCGCATAGGCCGTCCGGCTGAACCCCGTGCCTTCCCAGGTCTCCGGAACCGGGCCGGCCAGGACCGCCCGGGCGGCGGCCGGCCACAGGACAGCGCCGCAGCGCGCGATCAAATCGGTGTCAGCGGTGGTTCTGTTCGCGATCTGCACATCGATCGCGGCCGCGTCGGTGCCCATCGCCCGGCGGACGTGCTCCGCGATCGGGGTCAGCGCGGTTCGCGGGATGGAGTCCCGGTCCGGCCCCCATCGCGGCGCGGGCACGATCAGCCGGTCGAGCGGGTGGAACAGCAAGCGGCAAAACCGTAACGGACGGGGCGGGCGAAGCGTCGCGAGGCGACCCCGCAGCGGCGCGATCAGGTCGTCGGCGGGGCCGCGGGTGGCCATTGCGTCCACCATCGCGACGATGCGCACGATATGGGGGTCCCGCGCGTTGGCGATTTCCCGCTTCAACGCCTGCGTTGTGGGATTGTTTTGCCTGGTCAATGGCTTACTCGCTCATGGCGCGCAGCGCCTCGTTGCGCTGGATCAGGGTGAATCCGGCCGCCCCGCGCCGCCAGTCATCGTTCTGGCTGATGACCCCTGGTGCGGGGTCCATCATCGCTTCCGGAATCGGACGGTCGGTCCACTCGGTAACCTCCCGGGGCATGACCGGCAGCACCTGCGCCATTTCCAGCAATGCGGCACGCCTGTTCGCGTCATCGGCTGCCCGTTGCCACAGCAGGCAAATCCGCTCCCACCCGTCCAGCACCCAGTCGCAGCGGGTGGCCAAGGCGGCTGTTTCCAAAGGATTCGCCACCCAGTGCTTGAGCAGGCCCGACGGATCGGCCAGGGCCGTCCGGGCGGCAGTCAGCAGTGTCCGTGCAAGTGTGTGGGTCACGGCCATGGCGTTGGCGACAGTACGCCCGAGCCCGCCGATATCGTTGTCCGGCCCGGCGCCCAGCCAAAACGCTATATGGGTTCTGGTGTCGTCCAGTTTCGCCAGCAGGCGCGGAATGCGGGACTCGCGTTCGTCCACCACGATGCCGACCGGCGCGAAGGCGTCGCCCAACGTATCCAGACCGGCGGCCAGGTGCATGGCGGTGCAGCCGAACCCGGGCGCGATGCGGTTCAGCATGGCGCTCGCCCGGCGGTCGAATTCCGCGGTGCGTTCGATGGAGACGGGGCCGTTGCGGCTGGCCGGGTCGATTTGATTGAGCAAGGCTGTCAGAAGCTGGAAATGCGCGCGCAGGCCCCGGGCGCGGTCGGCCGTTTGTGTCAGCGCGGCGGCGGCGGCGGCTTCGATGCCGGCAAAGCCCTGCAGGGCAATGCCCAGCGCCGCTTGCCGCAGGGATACGGGGTCTATCCGGTCAAGTCCCGTCAGCCGGCGGAACAGCATCGTGTCGTGAACCCCGGGATTGCACAGGGCGCGAACGCCAGACCACTGCATGATGTATACGCCGCGGCCGCCGGACGGATTGGGAATGACCAGTTCCGGCGCATTTTTCGACCCCACGCGAACCCGGGCGCCGGCCAGAAGCGGGGTCGTGAACGGCACGGCGACCCCGCGGCTTTGGAATGTCGCCGGATGGTGGAACTCGGTCAGCGGAAGGGCGGAGGTCTTCACCCGTCGATAATGGACGGGAAAGATTAACCAAAGGTTACTGGCACGGCGCTGGGTTACCGGTTTTTGGACTAGCTTTGCCTATTTTCCCCGAAATACCGGCTTCTGCTTGGCCATGAACGACCGGCAGGCGTTTTGAAAGTCCTCGGTCCTGGTGAAATCGCTGGTCGCTGCTTCTTCCTCGCGGGTGATCGGCAGCGGCCCGCGCAGACGGCGGATCGCGGCCT
>JAJZEV010000009.1 GCA_021805665.1 Pseudomonadota bacterium | reverse complement strand
GAATATCAGTCTGCAGGTGCCGTTTGTCCTCACGCATATTGCCCACTCCGAACGAATGTACTGCTGGCAGTGCGATTGGCCCGATCCCAAACGCCTTACCAGCCATTTGCGTCTTAAAATGGGGCGGACTGGGAAGCGTGATAACGACACGCCCCATGCTCGATGCGTTAAGGGCTGCTTTTGGCAGGACGCATCGGATCGTCTATGTGACCAGCACCGTCAACGCGCCGCTGGTTGCGCGAATGGGCCTGACCGATCAGGTTTTTGTTCTGAACCCGGACGGCTGCACAACGGCTTCCCTCTTCCGGATGCGTTCCAGGCTGCGTCAAGCCGGCGTGACGATATTCCTAGACCTGCAAATTCACACGCATCGGCGCCTTGCGTCGATCGTCGCCCGGCTCAGCGGCGCGAAAGAACGGTTTGGTTTCTTCCGCCCGCGCGAACGTCCACTCGCTGCCGACTTCGCGATCTATGCGAATCCGTTCGCACCTCTCGATCGGCTTTACCTCGCGATGGCTCATCGGCTTGGAGCCTCGCTTCCCGTTGGCCGCGCACGGGCGGACAGCCTTGAAATCGGTGTAGCGGAACGCAACGAAGCCCAAGCCCTGTTACAGGGCTGGCTTCCTGGTTCAGCCAAGTTGTTGATTGTAAATCCCAATGCTTCGCCCAACGCGTATGTCCGGCGCTGGCCATTATCCAGCCATGCTGAAACCTGCTCGATTCTGCTGCGAAAAATCCCCGGGCTGAGAGTGTTGCTGATTGGTTCTCAAGCAGAAACGGATTATGTCGCTGAACTTGCCCGACTGCTGGCCGGTGCGGGCAATCGAGTCAAAAACGTTGCTGGATTAACCAGTCTTGGCGCCCTTCTGGCGCTGCTTCAAAGGGCCGATTGCCTGCTAAGTGTCGATAGCGGCCCCTTGCATCTCGGCGTAGCGCTGGACGTTCCGGTCGTTGGATTATTTGGACCCGTTCACCCCGATCATAATGCGCGGTTGGGAAGATCCTCACGCAAAATTATACTATATCAGCCCGTTCTTTGCAGTCCGTGCGTCCATCAGGTTGAGATACCCCCCTGCCAGGGGGAAAATATTTGCATGAAGTCTATCAACCCCGATAATGTGGCAAACGCATGCCATAGTCTTATTTTCGCAGAACCAGCAGCGTCCCGGCAAATCGAACAGGAGTGGCATTTCAGCCCGAGCGAATCACAACCGCCACGAAATAACCGCTTCTACGACGGAGCCATGGGCACGGGCGCATCGTCTGCTGAGGATACCAGCACTCCAATGACTTACGCAGCGTTTCCATAGAACCGCGTCTGTGGTGAGTTCGGTCATGGCAGCGGGCCCGTTCGGGCAGCCGCCTGGATCGATGCGTGCGATTTCATGCAGCCGATGTATCATCCCATCGTCTGAAGAAGGAAAACGCCATGACCGACCTGCCAAAGCGGGTGCAAATCCATGAGGAAGGCCCCCGCGAGGGCTTCCAGATCGAACCCGGCCCGATCGCCACCGCCGACAAGGTGCGGTTCTGCGAAGCCCTGGCCGAGACCGGGCTGCACGACATCCAGTGCGTGTCGTTCGTGGACGCCCGCCGCGTTCCCGGAATGGCGGACGCGATGGAGGTGGCACAGGCCATCCATCGGCGCCCCGACGTGGACTACACCGCGCTGGCGCTGAACCTGCGCGGTTACCAACAAGCGGTAAAATCGCCGCTGAAGATCGTCGGCCTGATGCAAATGAGCGCGTCCAACACGTTTTCCATCCGCAACACCAACAAGGACAACGCGGAAACCCTGATCGAGCAGCGCAAGCAACTGACGTTCTTTCAGCAGAATGGTATTCCGGTGGAATCCGCCATTGTGATGACCTGTTTCGGCTGCAACTTCGAAGGCGCCATCGCCCCGGAAACCGTCCGCGACTGTGTCGGCTCCCTGCTGGACCTCGCCGCCGAGTTCGACGTGAAGCTGGACCGGGTGCGGCTGGCGGACACAGTCGGCTGGGGATCCCCGGCCTCGATCCAGCGTGTCGTCGGCACCGTGCGGGACAAATGGCCGGACCTGCGGCTGGGCCTGCACCTGCACGATACCCGCGGCACCGGACTGGCCAACGCATTGATGGGCCTGCAAATGGGCATCGACAGTTTCGACAGCTCCTGCGCCGGACTGGGCGGCTGCCCGTTCGCCGGCCACGCCGGGGCGGCTGGCAATATCTGCACCGAGGACCTTGTGTTCATGTGCGAGGAAATGGGCATCTCCACCGGCATCGACCTCGATGCCCTGATCGCCTGTGCCCAAATGGCCGAGGAAATCGTCGGCCATACGCTGCCCGGCAAAGTGATGCGTGGCGGCAGTCTTACGAAATACCGTCAGGGAGCCAACGCATGACCGACGTTCTGATCGAAAAACGCGGGCCGGTCCTGTGGATCACCATCAACCGCGAGGAACGCCGCAACGCGATGAACGATGCGGTGAACGAGGCGATTTCCGCCGGCCTGACACAGGCTACCGACGATCCGGATATCCTGGCGGTGGTGCTGACCGGGGCGGGCGACAAGGCATTCTGTGCGGGTGCCGATCTGTCGTCCGGGTCGGGCAGTTTCAAATACGATTATTCCAAAGTCGGCTTCCCGTTCGTGAAACTGATGAAACAGGCCCGCGACCTGACCGTGCCGCTGATCGCCCGGGTCAACGGCCATGCGATGGCCGGCGGCCTGGGCATGGTCGGCATGTGCGACATGGCCATCGCCGTCGAATCCGCCCGGTTTGGCATGCCAGAGGTCAAAATCGGGCTGTTTCCGATGCAGATCATGGCCGTGCTGCAACCCCTGATCCCGCCGCGGAAACTCTATGAAATGGCATTGACCGGAGAACCGGTCACCGCCGCCGAGGCGCTGGCATTCGGCCTGCTGAACTACGTGGTGCCCGCCGCCGAGTTGGACACCAAACTCGACTGGCTGCTGTCGCGACTGCTGGACAAAAGCCCGACCGCCATCCGCAAGGGCAAGCATGCGATGCGGGTGACGGAACAACTGAACTTCGACCAGTCGGCGGTGTTCATGGAATCCCAGATCGGCACGCTGGCCTTGACCGAGGATGCGGCGGAAGGCCGGGAATCGTTCATCGAAAAGCGCAAACCGGTGTGGACCGGGCGGTAACCGAACGCCCGGCTGCTTACGGCCGGTGCGGGTCGTTCGCCGGCAGGATATCCTTCAGGTAGTCGCGGCTTTTCCACTCCGGCGCGGGCGTCTGGTAGCCCGGCCGGGGCAGATAGGGCGACAACGTGCCAGTCTGAAGATCGTGCACCGATCGCGGGCAGTTGGAAAACAGCTCGCATTCCACCCGCACCACCAGCTTTGCCGCATGATGGCGCGCCAGCGCCGGTGCATCGTCCAGGATCGACGCTCGGCCATTGATCCGGATACGCACCGTCTTGCCGTCGAATTTCACGAACAGCAGCCCAACATTCGGATTGCGGCTGATATTGCCCATCGTTCGGTACATCGAATTGCCATCGTATTCGGGAAATTCGATCGTCCCCGCCCCGACGATTTTAACGAAACCCGGCATGCCGGATCGCAGACTGCAATCGGTGTAGTCGCCATAGGACGTGGCGATAAAGAAGAACGGCGCACTTTCGATCATCGCACGATCGTCGTCCCAGAAATCCCAACGGCGCCGGTTGGCCGCCAAACCGTCGGCGACACGTCGGCCGTCGAACCGGTCCTGCAAGGCCCGCATGCCATCGTGGTAGAAGGGACGCTGTTCATCCATCGATCTCGCTCCTATCGTCGCACTCAGCGTATCGCGTCCGGGCAGCGAAATAAAATGCCTGCCGTTTACCTGTTGTTAACCTTCTTCATCCATTATCTCACCCAGTCGGCGTTCGGAGGCCAGACCGGTGAGCGGTTCCTACAATTACCTGACTGCGTTGTTCGGCGGTTCGTCCAGCGTCACGGACCCTATCCTCGCGGCGCTGTACGGCGGCGGGGCGGGCGCGGGTTCCAGCGGAGTGTCGCCCGCGCAGGCGCTGCAATCGGCCGAAACCAACCAGACCCGGCAGGTCGCGGCGACGGCAGCCGAACCGCAGGTGCAACAGGCGATAAAGGTGTTCACTCAGGCGGTGAACAGCGCGACCAGCGTGACGCAGTTGCTTTCGAATCCGGCGGTGATGGGTGTCCTGCTGACAGCGAACAATATGCAGGACCAGATCGGCTACACCGCGCTGGCGACTCAGGCGCTGACCTCGAACCTCAGCGATCCGAACGCGCTGGCGAACAAACTGACCGACACGCGCTGGCTGACGCTGGCCAAAACCTATAACTTCGCCACCAACGGGCTGTCGGCGATCCAAAATCCCGCCGCCATTGCCTCGGTGGCCAATGCTTACGCGCAGGCGACGTGGCAGACCGCTCAGGACAGCGTCACGCCCGGCCTGTCGAATGCCCTGGCATTCCGGTCGCAAGCCGCCAGCATCACATCGGTAGCCCAGATCCTGGGCAATATGACGGTACGCACGGTTGTCACCACGGCGCTGGGGATACCGCCGCAAATCGCCTTCCAGGATATGGGCGCGCAAACGCAAGCGATCGCGTCCCGCCTGGATGTCACCAAACTTCAGGATCCGAAATTCGTCGATACCCTGGCGGTGCAGTATCTGGTTGCCAACGTCGCGAATGCCGCCAACGCGGCCGGCTCCACCCCGAATTTGACTGCCCTGGCGGTTCAGGCCGGCGGAATCATGGCTTAGCGACCGCCGCCCTTGCCTGCCCGCATCCGCCCGCACACACTGGGGTCAGAATAAACTCCGGGGACGCGCGTGCCATGACCGAAACCCCCACCAACGATCTCGCCGCGATCGGCGACTCCCCCCGCCGGCGGGAAGACGCCCGGTTCGTCACCGGCCATGGCCAGTATCTGGACGACCTGCACTTCGCCAACGTCGTGCATGCGGTCTTCCTGCGTTCCCCGCACGCGCATGCCCGGATCGTGGCGATCGACATCGCCGAGGCATCGCGCGCAGCCGGCGTCCTCGCGATCCTGACGGCGGAAGATGCCGCCGCCGACCGATTGCAGCCGTTGCCCCCGACCGTCCAGGCCAACGTCCAGACCAACGAGGCGTTCCGCTTCCTGCCCCAACCCATCCTGGCCACCGACAAGGTGCGCTACGCCGGGGAGCCGGTGGTGCTGATCGTCGCGGAAACCCGCAATCAGGCAATGGATGCGGCCGAACGCGTTGTTATCGAATTCGACATGCTGCCCGCCGTCACAGATGCCAGACACGCCACCAGGCCCGGCGCGCCGCTGCTGACCGAAGCGGTGCCGGACAATCTGTGCCTCGACTGGCACTGGGGCCAAACCGCCGAGGCGGCGGCGACAATCGAAACCGCCCCCCATACCGTGACCATCGCGCTGAACAACCACCGTATCGCCACCAACCCGATGGAGCCGCGCGGCGCGGTCGGTATCTATGACGGCCGCTATACGCTGCATCTGTCCAGCCAGAACCTGCACGGCAACCGCGACATGGCTGCCCGGGTGCTGGGCGTCGATCCCGCCGCGATCCGGTTCATCGCGCCCGACGTTGGCGGAGGGTTTGGCGCGAAGAATTTCGCCTACGGCGAACATGCGCTGATCCTGTGGGCCGCGCGCCGCACCGGCCGGCCGGTCAAATGGATCGCCACACGGGCGGAAACCTTTCTGTCCGACCATCAGGCACGCGATCACCTGGCCACGGCCACGCTGGCGTTGGACACGGACGGCAAGTTCCTCGCACTGCACGTCGATAGCATCGCCAACCTCGGCGCCTATATGGCCGGCGGCGCGGGCGGCGTGCAGACCAACCAGTATCCGCATCTGCAAGGTTCGGTGTACGGCATCCCCGCCATCGCCCTGCGGGTCCAGGCGGTACTGACCAACACCACGCCGATCGGGGTCACGCGCGGCCCCGGCTTCGGCGAAGCGGTCAATATCATGGAGCGCCTGATCGACGCCGCCGCGGCCCAATGCGGTTTCGACCGTATCGAACTGCGCCGCCGCAACTTCGTGACCCACATGCCGATGACCAATGCGCTGAATTTCGTCGTCGATAGCGGGGATTTTCGCCGCCATTTCGATACCGCGATCGACAATGCAGACCTCGCCGGCTTCCCCTCCCGCCGCCGCGAAAGCGAAACGAACGGCAAGCGGCGCGGGGTAGGACTGGCCTGCCACATCAAGGGAACCGGCGGATTGCCCACCGAAAATGCCGAGATCCGGTTCGAGGCCGATGGCTCCGTCTCATTGATCCTCGGCACCCAGACCATCGGTCAGGGGCACGAGACGACGATGCCACAAATCCTGTCCGACCGGCTGGGCCTGCCCAACGCCCTGATCGTTCTGAAACAGGGCGACACAGACCTGATCGCGATGGGCGGCGGGCATGGCAGTTCGCGGGCAACCTATATGGGCGGCACCGCGATCTGGCTGGCGTCGGATATCGTCGTGGAAAAAGGCAAGGTCCTGGCCGCGCGGGCGTTGGAAGCCGCCGAGGCCGACCTCGAATTCCGCAACGGCCGCTTCCACGTCGCCGGCACCGACCGCTCGGTCGGTCTGCTGCGACTGGCAGCAGAAAACCCCGGTGCGCTGGATACCTATCGCCGCTGGACGCGGGATGCGATGACTTTCCCCAACGGCACCCATATCGCCGAGGTCGAAGTCGATCCGCAAACCGGTGCGGTCAGTCTGTTGCGCCTGACGGCGGTGGACGATTACGGCATCGTCGTCAATCCGATGGTCGCGTCCGGACAGGTGCATGGCGCGATCGCACAGGGTGCCGGACAGGCGCTGCTGGAACACATGGTGTACGACCCGGCGTCGGGCCAGCCGGCCAGCGGCTCTTTCATGGATTACGCCATGCCGCGCGCAGCCGATCTCCCGGACTTTGACCTGGCTTTTTCCGGCACGAGGTGCACCACGAACCCACTGGGGGTCAAAGGCTGCGGCGAAGCCGGCGCGATCGCGCTGTTCCCCGCGATCGCCAACGCCATCGCCGACGCGGTCGGCGCCGCCGCGCTGGACGGCCCGGCATCGGCGTTTCGGGTCTGGCAGGCAATGGGCCGCGACCCCGGCCAGCCCGAGTCCGCCCCGCGGTGAAGCCGCATTTTTGGCGGACGCCATCGCCCGGGCTATAGATTGCGGAAATGGTGGGGAAACAGATGCCAAGC
This sequence comes from Pseudomonadota bacterium, assembly GCA_021805665.1. Classification (GTDB taxonomy): domain Bacteria; phylum Pseudomonadota; class Alphaproteobacteria; order Acetobacterales; family Acetobacteraceae; genus Rhodopila. The sequence continues at coordinate 12,728 of JAJZEV010000009.1, read as the reverse complement.
GTTGCTGCCTCGCCTGTGCCGGGGACAAGGTCGCCAATCTGGCCGCTGCTGATCGTCGGTCTGGGAACCCTGGTGGTACCGCTGGACTCGGCGGTGAATATCGACTTCTCGGCCATCGTCGCGCGGTTCGGGCTACCGATCCCGATGATCCAGTGGATCGTGATTTCCTACGTGCTGACCCAAACCAGCCTGATGCTGACGTTCGGGCGGATCGGCGACATGCTGGGCTATCGGCGGGTGTTCCTGTTCGGCACCGCCATCAGCACCATCGCCTTCACCCTGTGTGCATTGGCGCCGACCTACCCTGCCCTGCTCGCCGGCCGGGTCGTCCAAGGGGTCGGCGCCGGGCTGATCCTGTCCTGCGGCCCTGCCCTGGCCACCAGCCTGTTCCCCGAGACGATGCGCACCCAAATCCTCGCCCGCTACATGATGATGTTCGCCATCGGCGGCGCACTGGGCCCATCGTTGTTCGGCCTGCTGGTGGAGCGTTTCGGCTGGAGCGCCGTGTTCAGCTTCCGCGCACCGGTCGCCGCCGCGGCCTTCGCGCTGGCCTGGACCCTGCCCCGCCCGGTGCGCGGCGCGCCCGAACCGTTCGACGCGGCCGGCGGCGCGCTGCTGGCGGCGGGGTTGAGCTTCATGCTGCTGGCACTGAACCGGCTGCGCCCGCCGGGGCCGGAAACCGCCGTGCTTGCGATCCTGGCGGCGGCGGTACTCGTGCTGTTCTACCGCCAGGAACGCCGAACCGCAAAGCCGATCATCGACTTCGGTCCTTTCAGGGAACCCGACTTCGCGGTCATCAACCTGATGAATGTGCTGATCAACCTGTCGGCGTTTTCCATCATGCTGCTGGCGCCGTTCTACCTCAGCCGCGTCCCCGGCCTGTCGCTGCCGGCCGCCGGCCTGGTGCTGGCATCCTCGCCGCTGGGGATCGTGATCGCCGCACCCATGGCCGCCCGGTTGGCACGCGGCCACAAACCCCGTCTGATCGCGGTGACCGGCACCGCATTGAGCAGCGTGGGTCTGTTCGGGATTTCCCTGTCCGGGGCCATTCCCGATATCCCGATCCTGGCCATGTCGATGGGTGTGCAGGGCATTGGGATCGGGCTGTTTCAGGTGGCGTATTTCGATATCGTCACCGCCGCGATCCCGATCCACCAACGCGGCGTGGCCGGTGCGCTGGGGATGGCGACGCGGACCATCGGCACCGTCACCGGGGCCACGGTGCTGATGCTGGTGTTCCAGTCGCTGCGCACCCCCGCACCCGAGGGCTTCATGCTGGCGTTCAAGGCCACGTTCCAGTTCGCGGCGGCCATTCCGGCGGCGCTGGTGTTCTTCGACCTCCGGCGCGGCGGCAGACGTAAGCGGCCTGTCGTAACGGTTGTCGATACCGCCGCCGATGAATTGTAGCGTATTAGCAAGGATCGGTACGCGCCCGGCACCGCCCGGGCCGAACCGCGGCCATTCCATCCGGCCCGATCCCGCGGCATGCTTTGCGCCGGGAATAAGGAAACGGCGATGAACAGCGTGAAAACGGCGTCCGGCACAGTGAGTGGGTCCGCGGTCGAGGGCACCCTGGAGTTCCGGACCATCCCCTATGCCGCCCCGACCGGCGGTGCGAACCGGTTCCGCCCGCCGCAGCCGGTGGCCCCATGGACAGGAACCCGCGACTGTACGGTCTTCTCCGGCAAGGCCCCGCAAGCGGGCCTGCGCCCGTCAACACGGCCCGAACTGGAGAATTTCTCGGGTGCCGCGGACTCCTCGCCGGAAACCGAGGACTGCCTGACCCTGAACGTCTGGACTCCCGGAACCGATGGGAAGCGCCCGGTCATGGTGTGGTTCCATGGCGGGGCGTTTGCTTACGGCAACGCCAACACCCCAAGGACGCGGGGCAGCAGACTGGCGGCGAAGAACGACGTCGTGGTGGTGACGGTCAACCAGCGGCTGAACATCTTCGGCCATCTGGATGTATCCGGCATCGGCGGCGACGCCCGTTCGGGCAATGCCGGCACGCTGGATATGGTCGCCGCGCTGGAATGGGTGCGCGATAATATTGCCATGTTCGGCGGCGATCCTGGCTGCGTCGCGATCTTCGGCGAATCGGGCGGCGGCGCGAAAGTCTCCACCCTGCTGGCGATGCCCAGCGCGAAAGGCTTGTTCCATCGGGCGATTATTCAAAGCGGCGCGGCGGTGCGGTTGCGAACCCGGGAACGTGCGCTGGCGCTGACCGAGTGCGTGCTGCGCCACCTTGGTATCGGCACCGTCGAACAATTACGGACCGTGCCGGCCGCACAGTTGCTGGCGGCGGTCGAACCGGCTTCGGCGGCCCTGGGCGCCTCGCCATTCCCGTTGTTCGACCGCTATCCGTTCGGCCCGTTGGTGGACGGCGATGTGCTGCCGGCCCATCCGTTCGATCCGGCCGCGTCCGCCGTCTGTCCCGACGTCCCCCTCATGATCGGGGACATGAAGACAGAGACAGCGAATTTCCTGGCCGTGGTGGACAAGGTGTGGGACCGGACGCTGACGGAACCCGAAATGCGCCAGCGGGTCCGGGCGATCGCCGGGGCCGACACGGACCGCGTGCTGGATGTGTATGGGCGGCTGTATCCCGCGATGAACCCGGCCGAACGGCTGATCGCGGTGACAACGGACTGCAACTTCCGGATCCGCTCCCTGGTGCTGGCACAACGCCGGGCGGCGCTGCGGCGGGGGGCGGTTTGGATGTATTCGTTCGAGTGGGAGACTCCGGTACTGGGCGGCAAACTGATGGCACCGCACGCGATGGATGTGCCGTTTGTGTTCAACACCCTGGACCTGACCAACGCAACGGGCGGCAGTGCCGCCGCACAGGCCCTGTCCGATACCATGTCGGCGGTTTGGGCGGCGTTCGCGCGCAACGGGCGGCCGGACCACGCCTCGATTCCGGCGTGGCCTGCCTATGAGGCATCGACGCGCGCGACCCTGGTCCTGGACACCGCCTGCCGGATAGAGAACGATCCACGCGGCGAGGAACGGCGCCTGTGGCAAAACATCACCGGAACACTCTAGGGGAAACAATCCATGCAGGTTCAAACCGTCACCGGCCCCATCGGCCTTGACCAGCTCGGCCGCACCTTGATGCACGAACATCTGTTCATCGCATTCGCCGGCGCCGAGTTCGATCCGCTGGCAACATTCGACCGCCCGGCTTTCGTTGCCGAAGCCGTGCGCCGGTTGAAACAACTGCGAACCGACCACGGGGTGCGCAGCTTCGTCGATCCCTGCCCGATCGAACTGGGCCGCGACGCCGCGCTTATGAAGGAAATCGCCGAGAAGTCGGAAATGAACGTCGTCTGCACCACCGGATTCTACTTCGAGGAAATGGGCCTGCCGATCTACTGGCGCGCCCGCACGGTGGAGGAAATCGCAGAACTGTATATACGCGAAATCACTCACGGAATCGGCGATACCGGCGTGCGGGCCGGTGCGATCAAGGTTGCCACCGGGGCCCCCGCGATCACCAGACTGGAACAGAAATTCCTCGATGCCGCCTGCATCGCGCAGAAGGCGACCGGCGTGCCGATCATTACGCACACCCAGGATGGCCATGCGGGGCCGGAACAGCAGGCCGCCTTCGCGGCTGGCGGCGTGCCGGCACATCGTTGCCTGATCGGACACTGCTGCGGCAACGCCGATCCGGCGTATCATCAGCGTATCGTCGATGGCGGATCGTATATCGGGTTCGACCGCATCGGCTTGCTGCGGTTCCAGCCGGACGAGGTCCGCGCGGACAACCTGGTGCGGCTGGTGCGCAACGGACACCGCGCCCAGATCATGATGAGCCAGGATCGGCACTGCGGCTGGATGGGCAAATACGCCCGCCAGGTCTCGGCCGAGGAGCAGGCCCGGATGGATGCCTTGCGCGCCGTCGGCCAGTGGCCGCCGCTCTATACTTACCTGTTCACCGATTTCGTACCGATGCTGCGGGAACGCGGGCTGTCGGACAATGAGATATTCTCTATGCTGGAAGACAATCCCCGCCGGTTCTTCGGTGGCGAAGCACTGCCGAGGGCCTGATGCAAGCGGACTATATCGTTATCGGCGCCGGTTCCGCCGGGTGTGTCGTCGCGGCACGCCTGAGCGAAACCGGCGCGTCGGTCATACTGCTGGAAGCCGGACCCAAGGACTCGCTGCCGTGGATCCACATCCCGGCGGGTATCCTGCATCTGCTGTATCATCCCGTGATCAACTGGAACTACAGCGCCGACGGGCCGAACGGGCGCGCGATCCACTGGCCGCGTGGCAAAACGCTGGGCGGCTCCAGCTCGATCAACGGCATGCTGTATGTGCGCGGCAATCCGGCCGATTTCGACGGCTGGGCCCAAATGGGCTGCCGCGGCTGGAGCTTCGACGACGTGCTGCCCTATTTCCGCAAGTCGGAGGACTATAAGCAAGGCGCCGACCCCGAGTACCGCGGCAAGGGCGGCCCGCTGAAGGTGGAAGACTACCGCACCATCCTGCCGCTGACCCACAAATTCATCGAGGGTGCGCAGCAGGCCGGTTTCAAGTTCAACAAGGACCTGAACGGCCGCGAACAGGAAGGCGTCGGCTACTCGCAAATGACCCGGAAAGGCCGCTGGCGCGGTTCGACCGCGCGAACATTCCTGCAAGAGGCCGCCGGCCGTCCGAACCTACGGGTCGAAACCGAAGCCCTGGCCTCGAAACTGCTGTTCGAGGGCAAACGCTGCATCGGCGTTGCCTTCCGCCAGCGCGGCAAGGCGCTGGAGGCCCGCGCGGGCAAGGAAGTCATCCTGTGCGGCGGCGCGATCAACTCACCGCATCTGCTGCAGATTTCCGGCATCGGTCCCGCGGACCATCTGCAATCCATCGGCGTGCCGGTGGTGCATGACCTGCGCGGCGTCGGGTCCAACCTGCAGGATCATTACGTTGCGCGCGTGTCGCACCGGGTGAAAGGCGCGATTTCCATCAACAAGCTGTCGCGCGGCTTGCGTGTGGTGCGCGAGGCAATGCGGTTCGCGATCGAGGGCCGCGGCGCGCTGACCTTCGGGGTCACCACGGCGCAGGTCTTCTGCCGCTCAACGCCAGAAAAATCCAGTCCCGACCTTCAATTGCTGTTTACGCCGGCCAGCTACGACCTCGCGAAGTTCCTGGAACTGGAACAGGATGACGGCATGACGGTGGCGGTCTGCCCGGTGCGGCCGGACAGCCGCGGCACCATTATGGCGCGCAGCGCGGACCCGGCCGAAAAGCCAACAATCGCCCCGAACTATCTGTCCGATCCGGCAGATCTGCGGGTGATGTCGGCCGGCATCCGGTTCACCCGGCAGATTTTCGCCGCCCCCGCGATTGCCCAATACAGCGTGTCCGAAACCCTGCCCGGCCCTGCCGCCACCACCGACGAGGACTTCCTCGACTACGCCAAACGGCTGGGTACCACCATCTACCATCCGGTCGGCACCTGCCGTATGGGCGACGGTCCGTCCGCCGTGGTGGATTCGCGGCTGCGAGTGCATGGCATTCAAGGACTGCGGGTCATCGACGCATCGGTGATGCCGACCTTGACGACCGGCAACACCAACGCCCCGACGATCATGATCGGCGAAAAAGGCGCAGCCATGATCAAGGAAGACAACGCGGCATAGAAATCATATCGACAAAGGAACTAACAATGCCAGTCCTGACCCGGGACCTGATCTACCAAAGCCCCGGCGGCAAGGATCTGTCCGCCACGCTCTACCGCCCGGAAGGAACCGGCCCGTTTCCGGCGGTGCTGGAGGTGCATGGCGGCGCCTGGACCGCGGGTGACCGGTTCAACAATGTCGCCATCGCCCAATCGCTCGCCGCCGACGGCATCGTGGTCCTGTCGATCGACTTCCGCATGCCGCCGGAGGCGCGCTACCCAACCGCCAGCCAGGATGTGAATCTGGGTATCCGGTACCTGAAGGCCAATGCCGAGCGATTTGGCAGCAGGCGCGATCTGGTGGGCAGCCTGGGCACGTCCTCGGGCGGGCACCTGGTGTTATTGAGCGCCCTGCGCCCCACCGACCCGCGCTACACGACCCTACCCTTGCCGGGATCGGATGAAGATGCATCGGTGGCCTTCGCCATCGCCTGCTGGCCGGTGGCCGATCCGCTGAAGCGCTACCGTACGGTTCAGGCCAACGGCAACGAACGCCTGGCAGCGGCGCACGACGCGTTCTGGCCCTCGGTCGAGGATATGACCGACGCAAATCCCACCCTGATCGCCCAGCGCGGCGAAGCCGTCGGCAAGCCGCCGGTACTGATTATCCAGGGCACCGAAGACAACAACCTGACCCCCGACATGGCCGGCGGTTTCGCCACGGCCTACGCCGCATCGGGCGGCAAGGTGACGTTCGAGAGTTTCCCCGGCCAGCCGCACGCCTTCATCCCGAACACCCCGGCCGCACCGGAATCGATCCAGGCCTTGGCCACGATAGGAAACTTCATCCGGCGCCATACGATCTGAGCGAGGCGCCTGACAGGGATCACGGGGACAATGGACCCGCGGGCCAGGGCCGGGACGGACATGGCACACCGGGGAAACTGTCCGTCCGAATGCCGGCCACCGAAATACAAGTGTCGTCGCATGCGTTTGTCTTGACGGCGAAATAGTGGACTTTCGATTCACAGAGCCGTAGCGTCCCAAACTGGACCATAAGAGTCCGTGGGAGGAAACAATGAATCGGGGTTTCGAAAATGCCGTCATGCGCAAGGTTGCCTGGCGTCTGATACCTTTTCTCAGCATCGGTTACATGATCAACGCCTTGGACCGCTTCAACGTGTCGATGGCGGCGCTGACCATGAACAAGGAACTGGGACTAAGCGCCAGCGCCTATGGCCTGGGAGCGGGCGCTTTCTTCTGGAGCTACGTGCTGTTTCAGTTTCCCGCCAATTTGATGCTGGCCCGCATCGGCGCACGCGTCTGGATCGGCATTATCATGGCGACATGGGGCCTGTGTTCGGCCGGTACGGCCCTGATCACCGGGGAGACCAGCTTCGTCGCGGTTCGCTTCCTTCTGGGAATCGCCGAAGCCGGCTTCTTCCCCGGTGTCGCATACTTCATGACTTGCTGGTTCCCGGCCTTCTACCGCGGCCGCATGATGGGCATCTTCTATGCCTTCGGTGCCTTCGCCGGCGTCCTCGGTGGCCCGCTCGGTGCCGCCCTGCTGAATTTGAACGGCCGGTTCGGCATCGCAGGCTGGCAGTGGATTTTCCTCGTCGAGGGCATCCCGGCCATCCTGTTGGCCCTGTATGGTTTTGCCACCTTGTGCAACCGTCCCGTGGAAGCCGGCTGGCTGGCCCCGGCGGAACGCACATGGCTGCAGCAGCAGTTGGATTCCGAGGCCGCCGCCAAGTCCGGGTCCGGCATGGGCGTACTGCGCTCGATCGCCAGCCCGCAGATGTTGATACTCACACTGTCTTACTTTTGCATCGCCTATGGCGTTTACGCCATCTCCTTCTTCCTGCCGTTGATCGTCAAATCGCTCGGGCTGTCGAATACCGCCATCGGTTACGTGCTGGTGCTGCCGAACCTTTGCGGCACTGTCGGCATGATCCTGTTCTCCCGCAGTTCCGACCGTACAGGCGAACGGATATGGCACGTTGTGCTGCCGGTCGCGGTGGCCGGCGGCGGCGCCATGCTGGCCGGCCTGTTGCTTGGTAACATCTACCTGACGATCGGTGCCTTCTGCATCGCCGTATTCGGCGTCGCTTCCAGCCTGCCGGTGTTTTGGAACCTGCCGACGGCCTATCTGGGGGCCGGAGCAGCGGCCGGCGGCATCGCCTTCATCAACTCCATCGGCAACATCTCGGGCTACATGGCACCCCAGATCACCGGCGCGCTGCACGATGCGACCGGCGGCTACAAAGTGCCGCTGATCGTGACCGGCGCCGTGGTTCTGGCCGGCGCCGGCCTGATCCTGGCCTCCGGCATCCGCAAGCACATCCCGCAAGGCGGTGCCATCGTCCGGGGCGCGACAGTGCTGCACTGATCCCCTGGAAACGCGGCGACTATTCGGGACGTCGCTTACAGCCGTCGCGCCAGAAGCTTTGGGATTCCGATCCTGAGGCTTCTGAGCGCGGCGCTGACCGCCATCGACAACCGCTGGTTCCAGCAGAAGAATACGCGCGTTTCGGTTATTGCGGGCTGCGGGTATTTTCTTATGGCGACTTCAGAATTCCACGCCGGCCGCGGCTTGTCCGTGTGCCCGAAACTGATTGGTCTCGTCGTTGTGTGATCGCGATTTTCCGGCCGCACATCGGGAAGATTCAGTGTGGAGGGGGTCACTGCCTGATAACCGGGCAAAGACTGGCGAAACGATCTTGCCGGCTGGCGGCAGAATCATTATGCTTCGACTACATGAGAATCATTCTCAACAAAGGACCGCGTCCCACTATGGGCCAACACAGCCAGATCGGTCGCCGCTGCGAACGCGCCGTCGTTACCGCATACACCGAACTACGTCAGGTCGGGACGGACGACATGTCGGCCTTCCAGGCCTGCACCGCACTCTACCGCATCCACCACCCCGAGGCCTCGATGAACGAGGCGCGCCGACTGGTCGCGGAGTGGATCGATCATCATCTGATCCGTCAGGCGTCCGGCCCAACCGACGGCTGCATCTGCGAGTAATCGCGGCCGGCGCCGTAACCGGCCGCGAAGGCAATCAGTCCGCCGCGTCCGCCACTTCCGCGGCCGGCTTCTTCTGCGCCTTGATGCGCTTCAGCGCGGTTTCCACATGCCGGCTGAACACGTATTCCGCCGGCCGCTGCTTCTCCAACGAGATTTCCGGCGCGAACGCCCCCTCGGTCCGGATGCCGCGCATCGCCTGCGCCGCCGCCCGCCAAGGCTTGCGCACCGTTTCCGCCACCGCACTGGCTTCGTAACCGGAGTGGACCATGCAGTCGGCGCACTTCTCGTAGTTGCCGGTCCCGTATTTGTCCCAGTCGGTGGTGTCCATCAGTTCCTTGAACGACTTCGCATAGCCCTCGCCCAGCAGGTAGCAGGGGCGCTGCCAGCCGAAATACGTGCGCGTCGGGTTGCCCCACGGCGTGCAATGAAATGTCTGATTGCCCGCCAGGAAATCCAGGAACATCGAGGACTGGTTGAATGACCACTTCTTCTTCCAGGTCCCCTTGCCCTGCCGGCTGAAAATGCCGCGGAACAGTTCCTTCGTCTTGGTGCGGTTCAGGAAGTGCTGCTGGTCCGGCGCACGCTCATACGCATAGCCCGGCGACACCGAAATGCCGTCCACGCCCATCGCCATCACGTCGTCGAAGAAAGATGCCACTTTGGCCGGTTCGGCGTTGTTGAACAGCGTGGCGTTGATGATCGTGCGGAAACCGCGCCGCTTGGATTCCGCGATCGCCGCGACCGCCCGGTCGTACACCCCATCCTGGCAAACCGAGATATCGTGTTCCTTCCTGCCGCCATCGAGATGTACGGACCAGGAAAACCACTTGGACGGTTTGAACATGTCCATTTTCTTTTCGAGCAGAAGCGCGTTCGTGCAAACGATGACGAACTTCTTGCGCGCGATGGCACCTTCGACGATCTGGTCGATTTCCTTGTGCAGCAGCGGCTCGCCGCCAGCGATGACGACCACGGGCGCGCCGCACTCCTCCACCGCTTCCATGCACTCGGCAACCGACAGTCGCTGGTTCAGGATCTCCGCCGGATAGTCGATCTTGCCGCAACCGGCGCACGCCAGATTGCAACGAAACAACGGCTCCAGCATCAGCACCAGCGGATAGCGCTTGCGCCCGATCAGGTGCTGCTTGACGACATAGGCACCGACGCGCAGCACCTGATTCAACGGGACGGTCATCTACACGAATTCCTTATGCGTCAACAAGTTGGGCGGGGAAGCGGAACCGGACGTCCTCGGCCACCCCATCCATGGTAGAGATTTGGGTCTCGCCGAACTGCTTCAACCCTTCCAGCACGCCCTGCACCAGCGTTTCCGGCGCCGACGCCCCGGCCGTCACGCCGACAGAGGCGATACCGTGGAACCATTCGGCCCGCAGTGCCCCGGCATCGTCGATCAGATAGGACGGTTTGCCCAATTCCTGGCCGATTTCGCGCAACCGGTTGGAGTTCGAGGAGTTCCGCGAACCGACAACCAGGATCATATCGACCTGATGGGCCAGATCGCGCACCGCCTGCTGCCGATTCTGCGTCGCATAGCAGATGTCCCGCACATCCGGGCCGACGATGGTTGGAAACCGCGCGGTCAGTGCCTGGATAATGCCCCGCGTATCGTCCACCGACAGTGTGGTCTGGGTGATATAGGCCAGCTTATCCGGATCCGTTACGTCCAGCAGCGCTACGTCCTCGACAGTCTGCACCAAATGCACCTTGGCCGGAACTTGTCCGATCGTCCCTTCGACTTCCGCATGGCCGGCATGTCCTACCAGCACGATCTCGCGGTCCTGGCGAGCATAGCGCCGGCCTTCGTTATGTACCTTGGCCACCAGCGGGCAGGTCGCGTCGATTACCGGCAGCCCGCGTTCGGCGGCGGCTTCCTCCACCCGCTTGGCGACCCCGTGGGCGGAAAACACCGTCATCGAACCGGGCGGAATTTCATCCAGTTCATCGACGAACACCGCGCCCCGGGTGCGCAAATCTTCCACCACATGGCGGTTATGCACGATTTCGTGACGAACATAGATCGGCGGACCATACTTCTTGAGCGCCCGTTCGACGATCTCGATAGCCCGCTCCACACCGGCACAGAAGCCGCGGGGCTGGGCAAGAACGACGCGAATCATGCAGACACTCTCCGAGTTGATACCGGACCGGCGAAGTTGGGATTGTTCGAAACCGCATATGGCAGGTCGGAAGTTCTGCCGCAACGCCGCAAATTCAATCCGCCAGCAGGACCGCGCGGCACACAAAGCCGCAGGATCGCGTGCCAGTCCCGTAGCGTGGCAATTTTGCAACAATCGCAACCGTCGCGCCGTGGTTATCATGCACGATGGCGTTCGACATGTTAACCAAAGAACAATGGGCTCCCATGTGGTGGAGTCGCTGATGACGGGGTTCGCGGTGGCGTCGGTTAGTTCGCTTTCAAACATTGACCTGCCAGCCGAAATGGCGCGCGCCGCCGCCGCGGTGGAGCAGGCTCTCGATAACCTCCTGCCCCCGGTCGAAGGCGCCGAGGGCCGCCTGGCCGAGGCCATGCGCTACGCTACCCTGGGCGGCGGTAAGCGCCTTCGTGCCTTCCTGGTGATGGAAACAGCGGCCTTGTTCGGCGTGAATGAGACATGCGCCGCGCGCGTGGCCGCCTCGGTGGAAATGCTACACGCCTACTCCCTGGTGCATGACGACCTGCCAGCAATGGACGACGACGACCTGCGCCGCGGCAAGCCCAGCGCCCACAAGGCGTTCGACGAAGCAACCGCGATTCTGGCCGGCGACGCCCTGCAATGCCGTGCATTCGAGATTTTGGGCGAACCCGATACTCATTCCGATCCCCAGGCCCGCTGCGAACTGGTCGTGGCCTTGGGCGCCGCGGCCGGTGCCCGCGGCATGGCTGGCGGACAGATGATCGACATGGTCGCCGAAGGCAAAACACTGGACGGACCCGCCGTCACCCGGCTACAGGCGCTGAAAACCGGCAGGTTGATCCAATATAGTGCTGAAGCAGGGGCTATCATGGGGCGCGCCGGCGCCCAGCAGCGCCATCTGCTGGCGGCTTACGGCCGCGATTTGGGGGCTGCGTTCCAAATCGCCGACGACGTCCTCGATGTCGAAGGCGACGCCGCCGAAATCGGCAAGACCGCGGGTAAGGACGCGGCGGCTGGAAAGGCAACCATGGTCGCGGTATTAGGCCTGGAATTGGCCCGCTCCCACGCCGAAATGCTCGCTCGGCAGGCGGCAGCCTATCTGGATGGTTTTGGCGAACGGGCAGCCAACTTGCGTGCCCTGGCTGCTTTCGTCGTCGCGCGGCGAAGCTGACCGAGAACAGGAGATTCGATGAGTCCGATTCGCACGCCGTTACTCGACCGTGTTCGATACCCGGGGGACTTGCGTAACTTTTCCCCCGAACAACTGCGCGAACTCGCCGATGAGTTGCGCGCGGAAACGGTCGATGCGGTCTCGGTGACAGGCGGCCATCTAGGTGCGTCGCTGGGCGTGGTCGAACTCACCGTCGCCATCCACGCCGTCTTCGACACCCCGCGCGACCGCCTGCTGTGGGACGTCGGCCATCAGGCCTATCCGCACAAGATACTGACCGGACGCCGCGACCGTATCCGCACCCTGCGCCAAAGCGGCGGCCTGTCCGGCTTCACAAAGCGGTCGGAAAGCGAATACGATCCGTTCGGTGCCGCACACTCCTCCACCTCGATTTCCGCGGGCCTCGGCATGGCAGTGGCCCGCGATCTCAAGACCGCGCAATACGCCGCCGCTACCGATGCCGAACGCGCCGCCAGGCACCTGCAACGCGACGACCGCAACGTCATCGCCGTGATCGGCGACGGCGCCATGAGCGCCGGCATGGCGTATGAGGCGATGAACAACGCCGGCGCCCTGAAATCCCGCCTGATCGTCATCCTCAACGATAACGACATGTCGATCGCGCCCCCCGTCGGCGCCATGAGCGCCTATCTGTCCCGCCTGATGTCGTCGCGCAGTTTCCTGACACTGCGCGAACTCGCCGGACGGATGGCCAAACGCTTCCCCCGCGGCATCGAACGCACGCTCGGAC
>JAJZEV010000150.1 GCA_021805665.1 Pseudomonadota bacterium | reverse complement strand
TGAATGCGCTTTCGTTGGATTCCGCGCCGCCGGTGGTGAAATACACCGCCGCCATGTTGTCGTAGGCCAGGCTGACGATTTTCTCCGCCAGCCGGATCGCCGGTTCGTTGGTGAAGCCGGCATAGGCGGACGCGTAGGCCAGCTTTTCCATCTGTTCGGCCGCGGCAGTCGCCAGTTCCTTGCGCCCATGCCCGATGTTGACGTTCCACAGCGACGACAACGCGTCGATATATTCGCGCCCGTCGGCCGTGCGCAGCATCGCCCCCTTACCGGAGACATAGAGCTTGGCGTTGGCATGGTCCTTCGGGTGATGCAGCGGGTGGATCAGGTGTCGTCGATCGCTGGCGGTCAGTTGCTCGCTTGCTGGCATAAGGTCGTTCATTGGCGGGGCCCTTCGAAGTCTGGACACAGGCTAGTACATTCGACTGGAAATCCCAACCCATCTTGGATGATTAAGGACACCGTTCGCGTCCGCCGGCGACCGCCATGCGGTGTCGTTCCACAGCCATGCAGTCCGCCCGGACGACCACAATTCCGAGGTGTTCGGCCTCAGTCCCCGGTGTCGCCGGAACCGGCGACGAGCATCATCCAGCGAATGAACTGACGACGTTCCCCGGGCGGGATGGGCGCCAGCAACGCACCTTGCAGCATGGCCGCACCTGGTATTAGTCGCATCAAGGCTTCTGTTCCCTTCTGTGTCAGGGAAACGACCGCGGAGCGGCGGTCGTCGCCATTGTCGGATTTCACGATCAGCTTTTCCCTCACCATACGGCGAACCATTTCCGTTAGCGTGCTGCGGTCCACGCTGATCCGCGAGGCAAGTTCGGTCAGGGTCAGGGTTCCGCCCTGGTGCAGGACAAGCAGCGCGCCAAACTGGCGCGGCGTTATGTCCGCCTGCCCCGTCAACTCCTGGTACAGCACATTAGCTCGGGTATTGACGAGGCGCACCAGAAACCCCAGCCCGTTGCCCAGCTTCAGGGTTCGCGCGATTGCCTCGGCGGTCTGCGCCACCGGCTCGTTTTCGGCCTGCGTCGCTTTTCCGGGTTTCATAGGCACCTCTCGTCCGCACATCGCGAATGGTATCGGCCCAGTATGGCGCGTGACCGGGGCGCCGCCGAGATGGGATTTTCGATCGGCGGCGTCAGGGCGTTGCAAGCAAGCGCAATCTATGTATTTAGTACACGTAATATATAACAGGCAGCAAGGTAGCTTGCGAGAGCCATTGGGGATCGGAGATGACACCAGAGACCTTAATTATCGGGCAGCGTCCCGGGTTTGCCGACCGATCGCGAACCGCCGAAGCCGCAATCCTGTCGGAAGCCAATACGCGAGCCCGCTTCGCGCGCATGCGGGACCAGGAGGATATTCGATGATTTCTCATGATGATAACGAGACGCTGGTCCGCGTCGGGCCCGGCACAGCCATGGGCGCATTGTTCCGGCTGTACTGGATACCGTTTTTCCTGTCGAAGGACCTGGAGGCTGACGGCCAGCCGAAACGTGTGAAGCTGCTGAACGAAGACTTGGTCGTCTTCCGGGACACGGAAAACAAGGTCGGGCTGATCGCCAATGCCTGCACCCACCGCGGCGCCCCGATGATGTTCGGGCGCAATGAGGATTGCGGAATACGGTGTATCTATCACGGTTGGAAATACGACGTCACCGGTGCCGTGACCGACATGCCAGCGGAGCCGCTGCACAGCCGTCTGCAAGCCCGGGTCCGGATCAAAGCCTATCCGTGCAAGGAACGAAATGGCGTGGTTTGGACCTATATGGGGCCGGACACGGATAGCCCGCCACCATTGCCGAATATGGAATGGAACCTCGTTCCCGAGACAAACGTCCATATCTCGATGCGGGTGCAGGAGTGCAACTGGCTGCAGGCGCTGGAAGGCGAGATCGACTCCGCCCACGCCCCGATTCTGCATGGCAGGATCGACGCGAAGGGGGCGATCAGCGACTGGATCGCGAAACGCGATCTGCGCCCGACATTCGAATGTGTGCAGCAGGATTTCGGCCTGAGCATCGCAGCCAAGCGCCGGCTTGGGGAGCAGATGCTGTACTGGCGTGTGAACCAGTTCGTCATGCCGTTTTTCACGCTGGTGCCGCCGCAGTCGAAATTCCCCGAACTCAGCGGTCATGCCTGGGTTCCGATGGATGATGAGAACACGCTGTGCCTGATGTTCTCCTATCATCCGTCGGAGCCGTTGCCGGATCGTTCACGGGAACTGTTCATCGATGGGCATAACGGGCGGGAAACCGGCCACGCCAGCCGAAACGCATACGCACCCAAGAGTGCGACGACGCCGTACGCCGATTACTGGACGCGGTTCAATCTCGATACCGGCTTCGCGTTCGATTTCGAAAGTCAGCGGACTACCTGGTTCTCTGGCTTGCCTGGCCTGTGGGTGCAGGACGCGGCCTGCCAGACCGGTCTGGCACCGATATATGACCGCACACAGGAACACCTGTGTACCAGCGACACGGGCATCGTCATGACCCGCCGGATATTGCTCGACAGTGCCGCCGCCTATCGCGACCAGGGGGCACGCCCAAAGGGCGTCGGTCAGCCCGACACTTTCATGGTGCGTGCGGTTTCCGTGAAGTTGCCCGAAGGCACGCCCTGGGCGGATGCCGCCCGATCGTACATGACCGCCCGGCTTGGTGCCGGCTTTGGCTATGAACCGTAACGGCGCGGAAGCGCCCCCGGGCCTGACCGCCGCGGAAGGATACAACAATGAAACCAACTGAACGGGCCGTGTACCGCTTGGCGGATCTCCATCGGCTGGTCGATCCAAGGGTGATTGCCGTGGTCGGTGCGTCCAGCACCCCGGGTTCATTTGGGCAGCGCACCCTGGCTAACCTCGGCGGCTTCCAGGGCAAGGTCTATGGTGTGAACCCCAAGTACCGCGAGGCGGAAGGATTCCCCTGCGTTCCGAATTTGGCCGCCCTGCCGGAAGCACCCGACTGCGTGGTCCTGTGTGTCGCCCAGCCGCTCGTCGAGCCATCCCTGGAGGAGGCGATCGCGGCAGGGGCCGGCGGCGCGATCGTGTATGCGTCTGGCTACGCGGAGACCGGTCGTGACGCCTGTATCGCCGCGCAGGACAGGCTGGTCGATATCGCTCGGCGCGGCGACCTTCGGGTCGCGGGGCCGAACTGTGTCGGACTGGTGAACATGCGCAGCGGCGCGGCGATGAACTTCATGACCGATTGCGGCCGTATGGTGGACGGCCGCGCCGGCCGCGTCGCGGTGGTGTCGCAAAGCGGCGCCCTGGGATACACGGTGTTGCAGGCCAGGGCGCGTGGCGTCGGTATCAGCCATTACTTCGCCGCCGGCAACTCGGCCGATGTCGATGTCGCCGACTATGTTGCCTGTTTGGCCGATGATCCGGAAATCCGAGCGATTATCTGTCTGTTCGAGGGGCTGAGGGACGGACAACGCTTTTTGCAGGCCGCGCACCTTGCCGACGCGGCCGGTAAGGCGTTGATCGTCTATAAAGCTGGCAACAGCGCCATCAGCGGCAAGGCGGCACTCTCCCACACCGGCACGATGGTGGGGTCTGCCGCGGCCTATCGTGCGGCGTTCGAGGAGGTCGGCGCGATTCAGACGGACGATCTGGAAGCCGTGCTGGAGCTGGCCAATACCTTTGCCAAGGCCCCCCGCCCGCGTGCCGGGCGCGGCGTCGGTATCATGGCGACTTCGGGCGGCGCCGGGGTCATCAATGCGGACAAGGCGGAGCAAAAAGGACTGCCGCTGCCCGACCTGGCGGCCACCACCCGCGCGGCGCTGGAAACCGTCGTGCCGGATTTCGGTTCGGTCGCGAATCCCTGCGACCTAACGGCCGAGGTGTTGAAGACGGCTGCCACATTCACCCACTGTCTGGAGGCGTTCGCCAATGACCCCGGATTCAGCGCCGTGGTCGTCCCCTTGGTCTTCGCCCATGCCGGAGCGACCGGCGCCCGGGCCCCCGTGATCTGCGAGGTGGCGGCGAGGAGCGATTGCCTCGTGGCCGCCGTCTGGATGAACGAGTGGCTGGAAGGTCCCGGCAGCGCGGTGCTGGATGCCGACCCGCATGCGCTGCTGTACCGTTCAGCAGATCGTTGCTTCACCGCTATCAAGGCATGGTTCGAGTGGCATGAGCGGCGTGGGCGCGCGGTGGTTCCGGCAACGCGGCGATCCGATCCCTCGGCACGAGACAAGGCACGGGCCATCATCGAGTCGGCGGGGCAATCCGGTCAGACGCTGGCGGAAGCGGATTCGAAACGCGTCCTCGCCGCCTATGGCATCGCCGTGCCATCTGAAGAACTTGCAGGCACACCCGAACGGGCCGTCGAGGCGGCGCAGCGGATCGGTTTTCCCGTGGTCGTCAAGATTGCCTCCCCGGACCTTCCGCACAAGACCGAGGTCGATGGTATCCGCCTGAACCTTGGCAACGCGGATGCGGTGCGACAGGCCGCTACCGAGGTGCTCGCCGCGGCGCGGCATCACCGGCCGGATGCACGCCTCGATGGTGTCAGCGTGCAAAGGATGGCACCCCCCGGCATCGAACTGGTTCTGGGCATCAAGATCGACGCACAGTTCGGTCCCCTGGTGGCCGTGGGCATGGGTGGCGTGATGGTGGAGTTGCTGGGCGATGTCGCGACCGGCCTTGCACCCGTGACACCGGATCGGGCGGCGCGGATGCTCGCCTCGCTGCGCGGCTATCCGCTGCTCACGGGGTTTCGCCGGCAGGCCGCCCGCGACGTCGCCAGTGCGGTGGACACGATCTGCCGCGTCTCGGAACTCGCCGCCGATCTGGCCGGCCTGATCGAGGAGGCGGATGTGAACCCGCTGATCGTCGGGACTGTGGGCGCCGTGGCGGCGGATGCGCTGATCGTTCTGTCTTAAACATAAAATGAACGGCTGGCAGGCTCGCGATCGCCTGACCGCCGCGGGAGAGGACGGCCATGCGGAGACGTTGTCTGTATCTGGCGCTCATGGCCCTGGTGCTGCTCACGGGTGCCCCGGCGGGCCGGGCGGACATGCCGCCGACCATACGGATCGGCGTGCTGAACGATATGTCAGGCCCCTATTCCGATAACGCCGGAGAAGGATCGGTGGTGGCGGCACATATGGCGGCAGACGAGTTTATCACGGCCCACCCGGGCGTTAAGATCGCGGCCCTCCCGTGCGCCCACC
>JAJZEV010000287.1 GCA_021805665.1 Pseudomonadota bacterium | reverse complement strand
GTCGAGTGGTGCGGATTCGGGCAGCGGATGGAAAATTTCCTGCCGCGGCAGCGCTACCGGCAGATATTCGTTTCGCCGTTCTCCGAACCGATGGGATACGGGCCGGAATTTCTGGTTTGTCCGGTGCGGGCGGAGGACATTCTGGATGGCCCGCATCCCGACTACGTGCTGACGCCGGTCGAGTTCTATCGCGATATCGTCCGGATGACCGGGCTGAAGCCGGTGTTCATCGGGCAAACTCAGCCCAACCGCTATATGGACCGGATCCGGCAGGCGTTTCCCGATGCGATCTATCGGGAGCCGCGGACCGATCCGCTGGCCGATTTCGAGACGATCCGGCAATCCCGCCACGCGGTCATTGGCGTTTCGACGTTTTCTTGGCTGGCGGCGTGGCTGTCGGACAGTCTGGACACGATCTTCCTGACGGTCAGCGGCCTGTTCAATCCGATGCAAAGCCCGGCCGTCGATCTTCTGCCGTTTGGCGACCGGCGATACCGGTTCTTCCTGTTCCCGATCAATTACGCGGTGCCGGCGGTTCGGCACGCCGAAGTCCACGCCGGGATTGCCCCATACTGGCAGGAAATCCCGCATGACACCCTGCAAGCCGGATTTGCGACCGCCCCGCGTTACCGGCGGCGGCTGGAAGATGCGCTGGCAGTGTTCGATGAGGCTTTTTACCTCGATACCAACGCCGATGTCGCGGCGGTCGTCCGGACGCTCGGGCCAGGAGCGGGTCTTGGCCACTATATCAATCATGGCTTTCACGAGGGCCGGATGCCGCTGCGTTTCGATCGGGCCTGGTATTGCGAACGCTATCCGTTCGCGGCGTTCCAGGTCGCAAGCGGCGATTACGCCAGCCCGGCGGACCATTATCTCGCGGTTGGGCGCGGTCTCGGCCATTATCCATGCAAACCGGATGCGGAATGTTGACTCGCAACTTGACGGGCATGCCGCAACAGGACTACACCGCGCCCCCTGTGTGGCGGGCATAGCTCAGTTGGTAGAGCGCCAGGTTGTGGTCTTGGATGTCACGGGTTCGAGTCCCGTTGCTCGCCCCACCCCTTTCTCGAAATATAGAATTGGTGGCTTTTTCACAGGCTGCATCGACACAAAGTGTGCGGCATGGACATGCTGGACCGCATGCCCCGAAAGCAACATCGATTTCGCGATGTAACGGACCAATTGCTTTGGTATTGCATTTCCGGCGATTCGGGGGCGGAATCGCGTCGGTTTCGACCGCACCGGGCGTCGTTCGGCCCGAGGGGATGGGGATATGAGCAAGACAGTCGCGATCGCTGGACTGGGCACCATTGGTTTGCCCCTGGCCCGGGCCCTCGATGCCGGTGTGGACGGGTTGCGTTTGATCGCGGTGTCCAGCCGGGATCCGATCAAGGGGCGCGCCAGCCTGGCTGGCTTCGTGTCCGGGCCGCGTCTGGTGGAAATTCCCGAACTCGCCGATGCCGACATTGTCGTCGAATGTGCGCCTGCCGTTGAGTTCGAACGGATTGCCCTGCCCGCGCTGGAGGCGGGGCGTATTTTCGTGCCGGCTTCGGTTGGAGCATTGCTGCCGCGTATGCACCTGGTGCGCCTTGCCCGGCAGACCGGGGCGCGCATCGTGCTGCCGACCGGCGCGTTGCTGGGGCTGGACGCGCTGCGTGCCGCGGCCGAGGGGCCGATCGATAGTGTCACCCTGGAGACGCGAAAGCCCCCGATCGGGCTGGTCGGGGCGCCGTACCTGGAAAAGCTGGGACTCGACCTGATGGACCTGACCCAGCCGCTGCTGGTGTTCGACGGCAACGCGCTGGACGCCGTCGCGGGTTTTCCGGCCAATGTGAATGTGGCAGCGGCCCTGGCCCTGGCCGGGATCGGCCCGATCCGCACCCGCGTGCAGATATGGGCGGACCCGGGCGTCACCCGCAATATCCATACGGTCCGGGTGGAGGCGGAGGCCGCGCGGTTCACCATGACGATCGAGAATGTACCGAGCGCGGAAAATCCGAAGACCGGGCTGCTGACGTCGTTGTCGCTGCTGGCCTGCCTGCGCGGCCTGGTATCCTCGCTGAAGGTCGGAAGCTGACCGGGTGAACGAGGCGGCGGTCTATCTGCTGACGCTGGCGCTGTTCAGTTTCGTGATCGTCGCCAGCGCCCGGATGCGGCATGAGATGATGTTGCTGGCCTGTATTCCGCCGGTCTTCGTCGCCTCGGTCGTTGGGTTCGTGATGATGCTGTACGCCGGGGACGCGTTCGGCGCGCTGCCAACGGGTGCCGCGCTGGCGGTTGGTGTTCCCCCGGGGTGGCTGCTGGCCCGGCGTTTCAAACCCCGCGACCTGCTGATTTCGATCTATCTGGGGTGGGCGGTGGCGTTGGTGCTGGCGCTGATCGCGTTCGGGTTTCCCGACCGGGGTTAGCGGCTACATCTCCACGACGACGTAGTGTTCTTCCACCGTCACCGGGATGGTTTCGGCCGTGTAAGGCCCTTCCGCGACCTGATGGCCATCGGCCACTTCTACCGGATAGCTGCGGAGTGTGACTTTCGCGGGATCGCAGAAGCTCTTGCCGGTTCGGACATCGAACTCCCAGCCATGCCACGGGCAGCGCAGGATTTCGCCTTTGCGGGAGTAGGTGTATTCGCCCGGTTGGGCCGATTCGATCAGGCCGGTCAGGATGCCCTCGCACATCGGGCCGCCTTGGTGCGGGCAGCGGTTGAACAGGCCGAAGAACTCTCCGTCCAGATTGAACACCGCGATCTGCCGGCCGCGAATCGTAACCAGTTTACGCTGGCCCGGCGGAATCTCGCCGACAGTCGCGACGACATGCTTGCTCATGATTTGGACGTTCCCGTTCACCTCGATCCCGGGGACGGACGCTAAACGGCGCGCCGCCAAACCGCAACCGAGCGCGGGGGCTAGCGGCGGAGGGCGCGGGCCAGGCCGTAGATGCTGATCGCACCCCAGAAACATTCCAGCACCACGGACGGCAGGTTCCAGGCGTCGATCAATGACGTGAGCACCAGGACGGCACCCAGCAGGTTGATCGCCGGGAACTGCCAGCCAGTGGGGGCCAGCCAGCCTTGCAGGGTGCCGAAATAGCTGACGATGAAGCAGGCAGCGCCGACGATGCCGACGACGGTAAAGGGATCTAATTCCATCGGGCCGAACTTAGCGGACGTTGCGATGGCGGCGCCAGGGCGCGTCTGTTTCAGCCGGTCACCGCCCGAGCTACAGGTGGGTTCTGGCTGACCCGGTTACCGACGTGTTGGACGCGCTGGTAACCAGGATCATCGAAGCGATCGAGCCTGTGGTCCGGGACGGCTAGGCGAAGTGCGGCATGACGTCCGATGCCAGCAGTTCATGGGTTTCAGCGTCGTTCTTCATGGCACTGCCGATGAGAAGCTGCACCCCGGCGTCGCGGTAGCGGCCCACCAGTTCGGTCACGCCGGCGACGGTGCCAGCAAAACCCCGAACCGGTTCCGCGATCCCAAGCCTTTCCCGCTTTGCCGCCAGCGAGGCCTCATCGCGGGCCAGCAGAAAGCCGATCACGATGGTTTTTTCGATCTCACTGTACGGACGGCCGACGGCTTCGCAATGTTCGCGCAGGATGGCGAACTTGCGTTGGACCTCATCCGGGGTGCCATACACGTTGCACGCGTCGCCGAGTTCGGCCACCACGCGCAGGGTCATCTGTTCGCCGCCGCCCGCGATCATCACCGGCGGGCGGGGCTTCTGCACGGGTTTGGGCTCCAGGATCGCGTCCTTGGTATGGAAGTACCGGCCCTGAAAGGTGGTGCGCTGTTGGGTCCACATCGCCAGGATCAGCCGCACGGCTTCCTCCATCTGACGGATTCGGGTCGCCGGCCGTTCGGGGAATTCCCAGCCGTACTGGCGATATTCCTCGTCATGCCAGCCGGCGCCGATGCCCAGCGTCAGCCGCCCCTTGCTGATCAGGTCCACGCCCGCGGCGATCTTCGCCAGATGCGCCGGGTTACGATACGCCACCGAGGACACCAGCGTGGCGAGGCGGATTTTGCTGGTGACGGCGGCCAGTGCGGACAGCACGGTCCAGCCCTCCATGAACGGCTCGTCCGGTTCGCCGACCAACGGAATCTGGATCAGGTGATCCATCACCGAGAACCAGGTGTAGCCGTTGTTTTCGGCCCATTGGGCCTTGGCCTTCACGCCCTCGAAGGCATTGTACGGGTCGGGGCCGAACTGCCATGACGGGTTGTGGATACCAAATTTCATCGGCGATCTCCTTCCATGGGTAGATGCGTTGCCCCTCTCTGGTTGGAAAGGGTCGAACTGTGTCGATTGGCTTTTGGGTCTTGATCCAGTCGCGGACCCTTCGGCTACGCGGGACGACGATCCGGCTTCAGATCGATCAGAGGGGTTCCGTCGAGACAATCCAAGCCACGGACTTGCAATATCGTGCCTTGTATACCGACCAGCTCGACCACCGATGACGCGATGGGGTTCGGTCGGACAGGAGACCGCAGCGCGAAGGTGCCGGCGGCTTTTCCGATCCGAATTGGTCGTTGCACGACAAGATCGCGCCGAGCGCGATGCATCCAATAGAGGACTTGGATTTTGGGATGATCGCCAATGCCGGTCAGGGCCTGCCGCCAACGCTCATCCACGACGATGGTGCAGATCGGCCCATCCGGTGTGCCGCGCTTTGGGCACTCGGCGCGGCTGTGCCAGGGCGTGTGGATGGTGCCGATGAAATACACGCCGGCATCGGTGTCCGGCGGAAGCGCAACCGCCACTTCCCCCGGGCGCAGGTCGTTATCGTCTGTCATGGGCACAGGGTGCCACCCGCGGCTGCTCGCCGTCCAGGGGCGATCGGGGTGCGGCGTTCGGCGGATAGCCCTTGCCGTCAGCGATTCCCTCGGTCAGTATCGTTATGCACATACGAACATAGCGATATAGGCCCGGCCGGTGCCGGTCGGTATATCCAAAAGGGATAAGCGGAGATGAATGCAGCCAGCCCGCCGATCGTGATTGCCAGGGTGCAGGGCCCGTCCACGCCCGTCCAGGCGTTCGACTTACGCACCATCCCGCCTGCGCTGATCAAGCGCGAGGCGGCGTCGCGCCGCACGAAAATCTGGGAATTCGACGCCAACCTGCATTGTTCGATCGTGGGTACCTGCCTGTCCACGGCGGACTTGCGCCAAATCCTGCGCAAGGCCGGGGTACCGGTCGCCGGATGCTCCGACCACGAACTGCACAAGGTCGCGGTTGG
>JAJZEV010000055.1 GCA_021805665.1 Pseudomonadota bacterium | reverse complement strand
CGATGCGTCCTGTGCGCTGTGCGGCCCGCACGCGACGATCAAGGATCTTAGCCGGCATGGCACTCCCGCGGGGCCGGCCTGTGCCGTCTGAGCCGCTGGGGATTTTGCTTCTGTCCGGGGCGCACGACGGCGCCCACTACGCATTCGTCCTCGCCTCCGGCGCCGCGGCGCTCGGGCGTCAGGTCGTGCTGTTCGCGACCAATCTTGGATGCCATGCGCTGTGCCGCGACTGGTCCGCGCTGGCCGACAGCGGCCGCGATGCCCGGATTCAGTCGCGCGGCGTCGCCGGGCTGGACACGCTGCGCGACGCCTGTATCGAGATGGACGTGAAGATGATCGCCTGCGAGGCCGGGTTGCGGGCGGAAGCGATCGATCCCGCGCTGCTGCTTCCGGGGGTCGAGGTGGCCGGCATCGCGACATTCCTGGCCGCTGCCGGTGCCGGACAAATCGTGACTTTATGAGGCTGCCCAAACGATGCCCTTGACCCGAGTCCGTTGGACTTGGCAGGGATGGCCCATGCGCTGTTCCAAATTCACGTTCGGGCTGCCGGCCCTGCCGGTTGCGTTCATGCTGATCGGGGCCGCGTATACGTTGGTTTGTCCGATGTCAGCAGATGCCCAGACGAGCTTGCTTGGCGGTCCGTCGGGAACAACCTCCGACCCGGGTGCCAGGCCGGCCACGATTCCGAGTGCCGCGCCGCGCATCCCGGTGCAAACGGCGACAAAGACCCCTGTGGTTCCGCCGCACGGCCCGACTCATCCGCAAAGGCCTGCCAGGCCCACCCAACCAGCCATAGCCGCGAAACCCGTCGGTGTGGCGAAGCCAGCCAGTCCGGCGGCCTCGATGACGCCAGTGAAACCGGCAGCGATCCCGGCCCCGGCAGTTCCGGCCGCGGCTGCATCCGCGGCGGAGGGGGGCGGCGGGGAAAAACTGCCAGATCCGGAAAAGCCCGAGGGCACCGCGGCGAAACTGCCGCGTTTCGTCTCGCTGCGATCCGACGAAGTGAACATGCGGGCGGGGCCGGGTGCGCGCTACCGCATCGACTGGGTTTACCGGCGCCGCGATCTGCCGGTCGAAATCGAACGCGAATTTGACGTGTGGCGCTGGGTGAGCGATGCCGATGGCGTGCATGGATGGGTCCATCAGGCGACCCTGATGGGTCGCCGGAGTTTCATCGTCCAGAAATCCGACGCCACGCTGCGTTCGGATGCTAAAGATTCCGCGTCGGCCGTGGCGATCCTGAAACCCGGTGTCGTTGGTCGGATCCGGTCCTGCGAGGCCGGATCGGATTGGTGCAATGTTTCAACCGGATCGTACCGGGGTTACCTCCGACGCTCCCAGTTTTGGGGTTTGCTGCCCGGCGAGACGATTGCCCCGTGACCGCGTAAGCATGCCGTTTACGTATTTAACGGTTGTTCACGGTAAAATCCCGCAATCAAACGCAGAGTTACTATTCAGTCATCTACACCTATGCGTGTGTTTTCGCCAGACTGCGATGGTTGCCTGGCGTTAGTCGGGTTGGTCCACAGAAAGCAGAAACGCCATGAATATGATTGCCAGCCGGAACGTCCCGCAAGATCAGGCCTTTCTCGGGTCGCTTGCTGCTCCGGTTCAGGGGATTGTCGCCTTGGTTTCCGACGATGAAACTGTTCTCGCCAGGCTCCAGCCGGTTTGCGAATTTCTGGAGTTGAGGATCGAGGTCGTGCCGGGCGACGAGAACCTGGAGAAGGCGCTTGCGGAATTGCGTCCAATGGGCGTGATCGCGGATCTGGACGGCCCCGGGCAGGACGGGTTCCACACCATGCGGCAAGTCGCCCGTTATAACCGGAACATGCCGTTTTTGCTGCTGACCGGGGGCGACCCGATCATGATGGGCGCGGCCGATGCCGTGCAGGAATTGTGCGGATTGACCGCGGTGACCGCCACCAGCGAGTTTCCGGTCGCCGGACAACTGGTCGCGTTCCTGTTCAGCGCGGGACGCCGGGCGGGTTGCCTGCGGTTGCTGCCGGTCTGACGGACCACCCAACCGCCAGACAGTTCGTATGGCCACCCTAACCCCGGAACGCGCCGCTACGCCTCCACGTTGTCGCGTTCGCGCATGCACTCATGCCGCTTCTTGCGGGTATCCGTCGCATAGGCGCCGAACGGCCGGTTTGGTCGCGTGTTCGGTTCGACGATCGTGGTTTCGTATGCCTGCCAGTCGGCGGGCGACAGGGCATCCAGTCCGCGCGCGATGTCCATGCTGTCCAACGTTCCGTTCGCATAAGCGCTGGGCTGCACCGGTTGCGCCAGCACCAGCGGATAATCGGCCCGGAAACGGATGGGCATATGACTGCGGGTGAACCGCATATTGGTGAACAGCGGCCCGAACCAGCGGTCGGTTTCGACAATCCCCTCGAACAGCGACACGCCGCCCATACCGGGCATGTTGGCGGGGGCACGTATCAGAAGATGCCAGCCGGGTGCTGTCCGGGCGATCGATCCGGTCCACATCTGCACGCTGCCCGGCTCTGGCAGCGCGGTTAGAAACGGCGGCGAACAGCCTTGCAGCGATTCCGGGGCCGAGGCATCGAACAGCGCCGCATAGTCGGGCAGTTGGGCGGACGGAAGCAGTGGCATCCAGTCCGGCACCTCGCCAGATCGCCAGAAAATCTCGGTTCCATCCCACATCATCTCCAGATCGATCGGGGGAAACAGCCACCAGCCGAACGCGGTCGCACTTGTCAGCGCCTCGCAATACCGTACGGCGCGCATCGGCAGCGTCCCGCAGGCGGATCGTTCCGCCCGCATGGGCGGTCGGGCAGATGTTGTCATCTGGTGAAATCGTACAATGGGGTCGCTGCGATCGGTCATTGGATCAAAACCCTTGCGGCGGAAGCAGGAGAGGAAATCTGGAATGGGCAGCCGCATGCGCCGCCAGCCCCAAGGGCGGGCGGCGCATGCCGGGAAGATCGGTGTTATGGACGGCGTAGGAACGTTATCCGCTAGGCCGCGGTCACCGGCAGACGGAAGCCGCCGCCGAGCTTGATCTTGCCGGCATCGGCGGTCACCGGCAGACGGAAGCCGCCGCCGAGCTTGATCTTGCCGGCATCGGCGGTCACCGGCAGACGGAAGCCGCCACCGAGCTTGATCTTGCCGGCATCGGCGGTCACCGGCAGACGGAAGCCGCCGCCGAGCTTGATTTTGCCGGCATCGGCGGTCGCGGCGTTGGCGGATGTGTTGTTCTGCATGGGAAATCTCCTGTTGAAAAGCGGCGCCAACGAAACAAGGGCAACCCGCGACGGCGGATTGCCCTTTCGATATCATACCGATCGTTTAACTGTTGGAGTGAGGCAACGCAGTCAGTAATTGCTGACCATACCTAAGCAAAGCGGGCTAAAATCGAGGGATCGTTCGGATCGGAAGACATAGTTGTCCCGTTGACGAGCCCAGATTTACCGGGATTATAAACCCTAGTCAATATTTATTTTCTTATATGTCAGAAAAATATCCTTCACTACGCCGGACGGTCGGGTGGCATCGCTGTTCCCGGGGCGTGCGCCCGTCGCGGGACATGCGTCGGGATTTGCCGGTCAGCGGGCAGGCAGGCCCGGGCGCTGGCCTGGAACGCCCGTCTGGCGTTTTGACGCAATGTTTCAACAGGACACATATTGCGGCTGGCGATCCGTTCCGATAGTATGAAATATTACATTAACCCGCTCTGGTTGTAACGGTCTCCTGATCGCCACTACCTTCTGACAACGGTGCCGCTATTCCAAGGCTAGCCGCATATTCGGACACTACGTTACCCGCCCCCGATCCAGGGCATCGGCTGCGTTTGCGGCTGTTCGGCCACATGGCGGTCGAGGACCAGCAGGGCCGCACCTATCTGCCCAGGACCCGGAAAACCCGGGCGTTGATGGCCTATCTGGCGATGGCCAGCCCCAAGCCGGTTCTGCGCGCCACCCTGGCGTCGCTGCTCTGGAGCAGGCGGGAAAACGAACAGGCCCGCGCCTCGTTGCGTCAAAGTGTTCACGAAATCCAGGATACGCTCGGTCCGGTCTGGGGCCATTTGTTCGTCGCGGACCGGCACCACCTCTCGCTGCGCGGCGATACGCTCGATATCGATGCTCATTCGCTCGCCCAGCCGGCAGGCCTGTCCATCGAAACCCTTGCCAGGTTCGAGAACACGCTCCTGGAAGACATGAATGGCCTGGATCCGGCCTTCGATCGCTGGCTCGATGACGAGCGTGCCCGCTTCCTGCGCATCGGACGCACGGTCGGCGAGGGCCTGATGGCCGAATGCGACGATCCTCTCGCTTCGATCGAGATCGCCGAACAGCTTCTGGCCATCGACCGCCGCCATGAAGGCGCCTGGCGCGCGGTTATCCGCGCCCACGCGGAACGCGGCGATATCGATACCGCGATGCTGTCGTATGACCGCTGTCGCGGAATGCTCGCGGAAGCGTCCAATGTACAACCTTCGGTTGAAACCGAGGAGCTGATGGATCGGGTCCGCGCCCGTGTCGTTCATGCCCGTCCGCGGGACGGCAAGACCGCATCCGCACCGCCAACTCCGAAGCGGGAACGCACCGCATTACGTCTTCGGGTCATGCCGCTGCGCACCATCGGCGAGGAACGCGACGACGGCCTGGGCATCGGCCTTGCTGAGGAAATATCCGCCTCCCTGTCGCGGTTCCGCTGGATTTCCTGCCTCCCGACCACGCTGTGGCCGAATGAGGCCGCGGGAGGCTTCAGCGAACCCGGGCTCGAGGCCGATCTGATTATCGACGGAACCATTCAGCGGGGCCTCGGCCGGGTGCGTGTGATCGCGCGCCTGCTGGATATGCGAACCGGCGGGGAGATCGTGTGGGCCGGGCGCTTCGACCGCGAAATGACCGATGCGCTGGCCTTGCAGGACGAACTTGGCGCCACGATTGTCGCTCAGGTCGATCCTGAACTGATGCAGCATGAGGGCCGCCGCAGCGCCAGCACGCGCTCTCACGAATTGACCGCGCAGGACCTGCTGTTGCAGGCCCTTCCGGCGATGTACCGGCTGGATCGCGACAGCTTTCTGACTGCGCGCCGGTTGCTGGACCTGTCGGTTCGGGCGGATCCGGCGAGTTCGGTCGCCCATGGGTGGTTGGCTTACTGGGACCTGCTGTATGTCGGCCAGGGGTGGGCGGACGATCCCGCCGCCGTCACCGCTGAAGCCTCTCGGCTGGCCGAACGCGCAGTGATGCTGGACCCCGGCGATGCCCGGGCCTTGACCTTGGCTGGTCATGTCAGGGGATTCCTGGGCAGGCACCCGAATGAGGCGAACGCCTTGCATGATCGCGCCCTCGCGCTGAACCCGAACCTTGCGATCGCGTGGTGTTTTTCGGGGTTAGCCTATTCCTACCTGGGACAGCACGACGAAGCCGTGCGGCGAATAACCTTAGCAACGCGGCTGTCGCCGTCTGATCCGCATAGCTTCTTCCACGATGCCGCCCTGATCATGCCGTATTTGCTGCGCGGCGATTTCGTCAGCGCGGTCGAAGCCGGGCGCCGATCGATCGAGATCAACCCGTTGTTCTCCTCGGCATACAAGGGCTACCTCAGTGCCTTGGGGCTGATGGGACGCCAGCGGGAAACCGGGACAATTCTCCGTCGGTTGCTGGCGCTGGAACCGGGTTTTTCGGTTCGGCAGGCGATTCTGCGATCGCCCCTGACCCGGCCGGAAGATGTCGCCCAGTACGCAGAAGGTCTGCGCCGTGCTGGTTTGCCAGAGAAGGGGGGGGCTTTCGACGACGATCCGCAACCTCTGACATTCGGCTATTCGGCGATTGATCTTGTCCCCCGGGCACCGCACAGTCCGCTGCTAGGCGCCACATGACGCGCCCGAGACGGGGAACGATTGCATGAGAAGACAGGCCAGACTGGGTGCGTTCTGCCTGCTGGCGGGGTGGCTGGTCTCGGCGGGCCTTATTCAACCCGCCGCGGCCCAGGGATCGGGCTCCGTCACGTTGGACGCGGCGAAGGCGCGCGGGCAGGTTTTGTGCGGGCTGTCCGGTCAGGTACCCGGGTTTTCGCTGCCCGACAGCCAGGGCACGATGCGCGGCCTGGATGCCGATACCTGCAGGGCGGTCGCGGCGGCGGCGCTTGGCGACGCGGGCAAGGTCAAGTTCGTTGCCACCACGACGCAGAACCGATTCACCGCGCTGCAATCGGGCGAGGTCGATCTGCTGTCGCGCAGCACCACCTGGACCTTGGGGCGGGAGGCTAATCTGGGCCTGGAATTTGCCTGGGTGAACTACTACGACGGCACCGGGTTTCTGGTGAAAAAGGCCTCCGGGGTGAAGGCCGCGACCGAGATGGACGGCGCCACGATCTGCGTTCAGCCCGGCACCAGCACCGAACTGGCGATCAACGACTTCTACCGTCTGCATAATATGAAGTTCACGCCGATCCTGATCCAGGATTTGTCCGACCTGCAGGGCGCATTTCTGTCCGGCCGCTGCGACGCCTATTCGACCGACGCCTCCTCGCTGGCGACATTCCGCTACAGCCAGGGGCCGAAGGCGGACGATCTCGTGCTGCTGCCCGATATCATCAGTAAAGAACCGCTGGGCGTGATGGTCCGCAAGGGCGACGACAAATGGTTCGATATCGTTCGATGGACCTTCATCGCAATGATCTCCGCCGAGGAAAAGGGTATTACCAGCGCCAATATCGACAGTTTCCTGAACAGCACCGATCCCGATATCCGCCGTCTTCTGGGCGTGGAAGGCGACATGGGCAAGGCCCTGGGGCTGGATAACAAGTGGGCTTACAACGCGATCAAGGCCGTCGGCAACCTGGGTGAGGTGTGGGATCGCAACATCACCCCGATGGGCGTCCCGCGCGGTATCAATAATATCTGGACCAAGGGCGGCCTGCAGTACGCACCGCCGATCCGGTAAGATCCGGTGGTTCGGCGGCGCGTTCGGCGGACGAGGCCAGTGTTGCGACCGCCGGCTACTCCACCTGCATTGCCTTATGCGCCGCCAATGCCATCAGCCGGCGGTCGCGCCATTCCTGCCGGATGGCCTGCATATTCGCCGGCAGTTCTGCTCGGCGGGCGGCATGCAGGCGCCCGACCAGCGCCGCATCCCACGCCAGCGGCTTCATCTGTTCCTGCATCAGCGCATACAGCGGCCCATACCGATCGCAGTAATCCGACAAACCGCCCGGAGCATTCAGATCGATCGTCTCCAGCGGCCCCATGAAGCTCCAGCGCAGCCCCAGCCCGTGCTTCACCAAGGCATCGAGATCCGCCGGGGAGATAACATCGTCCGCCACCAGCCTGAACGCCTCCGCCAGCAACGCCCCTTGCAGCCGGTTCAGCGCGAAGCCGTCGATTTCCTTCTTCACTGTCGCCGGTACCTGACCGGCTTCGACCATGATCGCGCGCGTTTTTTCCACCACGGCCGCATCGGTCCAAGGTGCCGGACAGATCTCGACCAGCGGAATCAGATACGGCGGGTTGACCGGATGCGCGATCAGGCACCGATGCCGGGTTTTCAATTCCTCGGTAAACGCACTTGCCGGAATGCCGGAAGACGATGAGGCGATGATCGTATCCGGGTCCGCCGCCCGTTCCAGTTCCGCGAACAGCGGCTTCTTGATATCGGCCCGCTCCGGCCCGTTTTCCTGGATATAGTCCACGCCCTTGACCGCGTCCCAAAGCGACTGCACCGGATGGATGCGCTTCAGGACCGTGTCTGGATCGTTGGCCAGCAGGCCGGCGGCGCGCAGTTCCGGCAGGCGGTCGGCGATGAACGTCAGGGCCTGAGTCGTTTGCTGCGGAAACTGGTCCCACAACCGCACTTCGAACCCCGCCCGGGCGAAAACAATCGTCCAGGCCCGGCCGATCAATCCGGCCCCGATGACGGCGACAGTGGTCATATGGCTTCTCCCGCGTTGTGGCGCCGAAATGCCACGGGCGAGGGGGCCGGGCAACCGCTTGCACGAACCCGGGTGCCGCTGCACCTTCCCGATTCGAACATCCAAGGGGACACACCGATGACCAACATGACCCGAATCGCCGTGCTGGACGACTGGCAGGGTGTCGCCCGCGGCGCCGCCGATTGGGCACCGCTGCAGGCCCGCGCCGACGTCGTCTTCTTCCAGGATGCCTTCGCCGATCAGGACGACGCGGCCGCCAAACTCGCCGATTTCGATATCGTCCTGTCGATGCGGGAGCGTACGCCGCTACCCGGCAGCCTGATCGGCCGGCTGCCGAAACTGCGGATGCTGGGGATGACCGGTGCGCGCAATCTGTCCCTGGACACACCCGCCTGCACCGCGCGCGGCATTCCCGTCTGCTGCACGCAGGGCGGCGGCTACAATGACTCGGCCACGGCGGAACTGGTGCTTGGCCTGCTGATTGGCGCCGCGCGCGGACTGGCGGCTGGCGACGCGAACATGCGGGCAGGCGGGTTCCAGATGGGCGTTCCCGTCGGCATCGGCCTCGCCGGCAAGACGCTGGGTTTGATCGGCCTGGGCAAACTGGGCGCTTACATGGCTGGCTACGGCAAAGCCCTGCGCATGAATGTCATCGCCTGGAGCCAGAACCTGAAGCCCGAACGCGCGGCGGAGGTCGGGGTCAAAGCCGTATCGAAGGACGAACTGATGGCCGCGTCCGACGCCATCAGCATCCATATGGTGCTGTCGGATCGCAGCCGCGGGCTGGTCGGCAAGGCGGACATCGCCCGGATGAAGCACGGTGCGATCATCGTCAACACCTCCCGCGGCCCGATCATCGACGAGGCGGCGATGCTGGAAGCGCTGCACGCCAACAAGATCGTCGCCGCGCTGGATGTGTACGACCGCGAACCGCTGCCGGCCGGCCATCCGCTGCGCAGCGCGCCGAACACGATACTAAGCCCGCATCTGGGCTATTGCGTGAAGGAGACCTGGGACGGCTTCTACCCGCAAATGATCGAAAACGCCTTGGCATTCATGGACGGCAAGCCCGTGCGCGTCACGAACCCCGAGGTGCTGAAGTAGCGGTTACCGCCGCTTCAGCGCCCGCACCACCGCATCCGGTTCGGCATCGATCACCCGCAACAGGGTCGAAGCCGGGCCGGACGGACGGCGGCGTCCCTGTTCGTATTGCTGCACGGTATCCAGCGTCAGCCCGAATGTCTGGGCGAACTGGGCTTGGCTGAGGCCCATGCGGGTGCGCAATTCCCGGACATCCTCGGGGGTTTGGACCGGATAGACGCGGGTTGCTTCGGACAGGTTTTCATCGGCCCAGTCGCTGCCATCGGCGGCGGCCATGGCGTCGATTTCGGCGTCGGTGAATGTCCGGCTTTGCGCCAGATCGATCAACCGGGCGGCTTCGGTTTCGTTGAGGTTAGTTTTGGAACGCCGCACAATAGACATCACGCTCTCTCCTGTTTGCCAGGCGCAGACTGATAATTCGTCTTGCCCCGGCCTTATCCGTGTAAACGCACACCAAGACCGTCTGGCCGATCATCCCGATCGCAACCATGCGGTCTTCATCGTAGTCGAAACGCAGGTCCGCCTTTTCGAGTGTTGGCCGTTCGAACAGCAAAACCGCCAGATCGAATGGCAAACGCCGGTTGAGCAGGTTAGTTTTGCTTTTGTCCGGGTCCCACTCGAAGATCCTCTCGACTGGTGCAATCATCATATACGTCAGAGACTGACATACGTCAAGGACGTATCCTCCTCTGCAAAAGGTTTTCCTCCCGCATCCTGTCCATCAATAGGTTAAGCGTCGGTTAACACCCCATGCCCAACGATCTGACTGTTGTCGTCCCGACCCTGAACGCCGCCGCTTATCTGCCAGCCACCCTGGCGGCCCTGGGCTACGTGGCGGAAATCGTTGTCGTTGACGGCGGCAGCACCGACAGCACGACCGATGTCGCCGGGAACGCCCGCATTCTGACAGCCGCGAAGGGCCGAGGCTCCCAGCTCGCCACGGGAATCCAGGCCGCCACGCACCCATGGCTGCTGCTGCTCCATGCCGACACGATCCTGTCGCCTGGCTGGCGCGCCGCCCTGCATACCGATCCGGGCAAGGCCGGTTATTTTCGCTTCGCCCTCGACAGCGCCGACCCGCGTGCCCGGCGTCTGGAGCGTTTGGTCGCATGGCGCTGCCGGGTTCTAGGTCTGCCCTATGGCGATCAGGGCCTGCTGATCCACAAAGACCTTCTTGCCAGCGTTGGCGGCATGAGCAACCTGCCGCTAATGGAGGATGTTGACCTGATTCGACGCCTAGGCCACCGGCGCCTCGTTGCTCTGTCAGCCGCCGCCACGACGTCGGCCGCGAAGTGGGAGCGTCAGGGTTACCTTCGCCGTTCCGCCCGCAATCTTTGTTGTCTGACGCTGTGGTTTGCCGGGGCTCCCGTCCCTTGGATACGGCGCCTGTACGGATGAAACCCACCGTCATCGTCCTCGCCCGGGCACCACGGCTGGGTACAGTGAAGCGCCGGCTGGCCCGGGAGATCGGCGACCGCGCCGCCCTGCGCTTCCATGCCGCGACGCTGATGGCGCTGGTCCGGGATCTGAAGTGCAGCCGGTTGAACGTCCTCGTCGCGCTGACGCCCGATCGCGCGCGGGTGCGATTGCCGGTGCCGGCGATACCGCAAGGCCATGGATGCCTCGGCCAGCGCATGAGCCGGGCATTGGGCCGGTACCGCCGCGTCGCGCTGATCGGCTGCGACATTCCCCACGCCCGGGCGGCAGACGTTCAGGCCGCCTTCCGTCTGCTCGGTAGCAACGACGCGGTTTTCGGTCCCGCGGCGGATGGCGGCTTCTGGCTGATCGCCTTGGGGCCTCGCCGCCCGTCCGATCTGTTCGGCGCCGCGCGCTGGTCCACCGAACATGCCCTGGCCGATACGCTGGAGCAGTTTCGCGGCCGTCGCGTCGGTTTCGTGCGCACCTTGTTCGACGTGGATACCAAGGCGGACCACGACCGCGCCGCTCTATGCACATTACCGATCGGGCGCCATAGTCCGGGCGCTTGAGCCGGGAAGGAAGCGCCTGCATGGAGTTGCCGTCGATCGTGCCGCCGCCATTCGGAACGCCGTGGCCGGAAGCCCCGGCGGATGTCGCGGGCATGCACTGGATGTGGCTGGAGGAAGCCGCCCATTTCGCGACGGAAAACGAAACCCCGTGGCCGTACGATCTTCGTCTGCATCTGGAGAGCGGCTTCTTCGAACCGCCGCCCGATAATCGAATCCTGGGTCCGATCCGCCCCCGCGGTCCGGCCAACGGTCTGGTGCTGCGCCGGGGTTTCAAGGTCGCCTCCTGGGGCGATACCGATCAGGCCGACTTCACGTTCTCCGCCGCTAAAAGCTACCTCGGCATGCTGGCCGGCATCGCCGTCATGGACGGCCTGATCGCCGACCTGGACGAACCCGTCCGCCGTACTGTCGATGATGGCGGCTTCGACAGCGAGCAAAACCGTGCGGTCACCTGGCGGCATCTGCTGCAGAACACATCTGAATGGGAAGGCGATCTGTTCGGCAAGTCCGACCTGATCGACCGAAACCGCAACCTTGGCCTGGAGGGCAAGGGCCGGAAGGGCGACCCGCGTCCGCTGCAAGCGCCCGGCCGGCATTGGGAATACAACGACGTTCGCGTCAACCGGCTTAGTCTCGCGCTGCTGCGCCGCTTCCGCCGTCCGCTGCCGGACATCTTCCGCGAACGCATCATGGACCCGATCGGCGCCTCGCGGGACTGGTCGTGGCATGGCTACAGCACCTCGTCGGTGGAGATCGACGGGCGCACGATCGAAAGTGTTTCGGGTGGCACCCATTGGGGCGGCGGGATGCTGATCCATGCGGAGGATCAGGCACGCATCGGCCTGTTGATGCTGCGCAAGGGGGAGTGGAACGGCAAGCGCATCCTGCCCGAAAGCTGGATCGCGGAGTCGATCCGCCCGTGTGCGCTGAACCCGGTGTATGGGCTGTTGTGGTGGCTGAACACCAACAACGCACGCTACGCCAGCGGGCCGGCCAACAGCTTCTTCGCGTCCGGCGCGGGTGGCAATCTGACCTGGATTGCGCCAGAACAGGACATCGTCGCGGTGCTGCGCTGGTGCGACCCAACCGCGATCGACACGTTCATCCGATTGATCATGCAGGCGGTTGTAGAATGAAGACGCACGAAACCATCACGGTCGAACACCCCGGCGAGCACATTGTGCTGGTGACGCTGAACCGGCCGGAGGTCGCCAACGCGATGAACACCCAGATGGGGCTGGACCTGCTGGACGTGTTCGATGGCTTCTGTGCCGCCCCCAACAAGCAGCGTTGCATCGTATTGACCGGGGCAGGAGCCAAGGCGTTCTGTGCCGGCGGCGACCTGAAGCAGCGCAACGGCATGACCGATGAAATGTGGCAAGATCAGCACTTGATCTTTGAACGGATGATAAGGGCGATGGTCGGCTGCCCGGTGCCGATCATCGCCGCGGTAAACGGTGCCGCTTACGCCGGCGGAATGGAAATCTCACTCTGTGCCGACTTCATTTATGCCGCTGAACACGCCCGCTTCGCGCTGACCGAAGTGACCTTGGGCATCATGCCGGGTGCTGGCGGCACGCAGAATTTGCCGCGTGCGGTTGGCGGCCGGCGCGCCAAGGAAATCCTGCTGACCGGCCGTCCGTTCACTGCGCGGCAGGCGCTGGAATGGGGCATGGTCAACCGCATCTGCAAGGCCGAAACGTTGCTGGCCGAGGCGTTGGAGACCGCTGCCATCATCGCTGGCAATGCGCCGATCTCCACGCGTCAGATCAAGCAGTCCGTCAACATGGGCCTGAACACCGACCTGCAGACCGGCATGATGTTTGAGATCGAGGCCTATAACCGTATGGTTCCGACAGACGACCGCCGCGAGGGGATCGCGGCGTTCAACGAAAAGCGCAAGCCGGTTTACAAGGGGCGCTAGTCCCGACCAGGAGGAAACAATGAACGCGATCGGCGACATCCAATCCGGCAAGGGGTTGACCCGAGCGCTGGCGGAGCAGGCGCGCTCGCTGCGCCTGAAGGACATTCCGGACATTATCCGGACTTGGGCCCGCCAATGCGTGCTGGACACCATGGGCTGCGGCATCGCCGGCGCGTCCGACGAACTGGTAACCATTCTGCTGGCCGAAATGCGGGAACAGGGCGGTAAGGAAGCCGCGTCCATCCCCGGCCATTCCGGACGGTTGCCGGTCGCCTCGGCGGCCATCATTAACGGCGCGGCGGCACATGCGCTGGACTTCGATGACGTGAACCTGGCGATGCCCGGCCATCCGTCGGTCGCCATCCTGCCGGCCCTGCTGGCATTGGCCGAGGAGCGCGGATCGTCGGGCGCCGAGGTGCTGACGGCGTTCGTCGCCGGCTACGAACTGCAATGCCGCGTCGGCAAGACCATCTCCCCCGGGCATTACGACGTGCTGGGCTTCCACGCCACCGCCACGGTCGGCAGTTTCGGGGCGGCCGCGGCCTGCGCCCATCTGATGGGCCTGGATGCGGAGAAATTCGTCACCGCGCTGGGGATCGCCGGCACCCAGGCCGCCGGGCTGAAATCCATGTTCGGAACGATGTGCAAACCGTTGCACGCCGGCAAGGCATCCTATCACGGACTGCTGGCCGCGAAGCTGGCCGCCAGGGGATTCACCAGCCGCATCGACGCGATTGAGTGCGCCCAGGGCTTCGCCCGCACCCACAGCCCGGACTTCAATCCGGACCGGGCATTCGATACGCCGCCGAACGGCTGGTGGATGGCCAATAACCTCTTCAAATACCACGCCTCCTGCTACATGACCCATGCCGCCATCGAGGCTGCCCGTAAGCTGCGCGAACAACACGGTTTCGCCGCCGATCAGGTGGCGGCCATCGACGTACGGCTGGAGGAATCCTGCGACCGGATTTGCAATATCCCCGCACCGAAAACGGGTCTGGAGGCTAAGTTCTCCTTGCGGCTTACAACCGCGATGGGGCTGATGGGTGTCGATACCAGCCGTCTGTCCACATACTCGGAAGCGGTTGCCGCCGACCCCGTGCTGACCGCTCTGCGCGATAAGGTTTCGCTGGAGTTTCAATCCGGCATCCCCAATACCTTTACCGAAATCGGACTGTCGCTAAGGGACGGCTCCCGCTTCACCGCACAACACGATTCCGGCGTCCCGGCCGCCGATGTGGCCCGTCAGGGCACCCGCCTCGAAGCCAAATTCGCCGCCCTCGTCGATCCCGTGCTCGGTACCGACAAAGCCGCCAGACTGATCGCCGATATCGGCCGGCTGCAAGACCTGCCGGACGTGCGCGGCATCATGGGATCGTGCGCTACCTGAAACGGAGGAAACAGACATGCGCCTGAAAGACAAAGTCGCCATCGTCACCGGTGGCGCCCACGGAATGGGCGAGGCGGAGGCCCGCCTGTTCGCCCGGGAGGGTGCCGCCGTCGTCGTCGCCGACCGTTTGGCGAAGGAAGGCGAAGCCGTCGCCGCCGATATTGCCGCCAGCCAGGGTCGCGCCCGTTTCATCCAGGCAGATGTCACGTCGGAAGCCGACTGGACCCGGCTGATCGCCGAAACGATCGCCGCTTACGGCCGGCTGGACATTCTGGTCAACAACGCCGGAATCTCCGGCAGCTCGGTTGGCGATGTGGATGCGCTGGAAGGCTGGCAGACCATCATGGCGGTCAACGCCAGCAGCGTGTTCCTGGGCACCAAGCTCGCCGCGGCGGCGATGATCCCCAATGGGCGGGGATCGATCGTCAACATATCCTCCATCATGGGTTTCGTGGGCAGTGCCGACAGTCACCCCGGTTATGCGGCGTCGAAAGGCGCCGTCCGCATCTACACGAAAGCAGCGGCGGCGAAATACGGGCCGTCGGGCATCCGGGTGAACAGCGTTCATCCCGGCTATATGCCGCCCATGCTGAACGCCACGAACGCCGCCGGCCGCGCCGCCAAGATAGATGCCACCCCGCTGCGCCGCCTCGGCGAACCGATCGAGGTTGCCTATGGCGTTTTGTTCCTCGCCTCGGACGAAGCCTCGTTCGTCACCGGAACGGAACTGGTCATCGATGGCGGCTACATCGCGCAATAACACACGGAGTT
The DNA here is from genome assembly GCA_021805665.1 of Pseudomonadota bacterium. GTDB lineage: Bacteria > Pseudomonadota > Alphaproteobacteria > Acetobacterales > Acetobacteraceae > Rhodopila. Next base: position 5,091 of record JAJZEV010000055.1, on the reverse strand, counting down.
TCGTTCATGGTTCTGGTTCCAAGCGCCCAAATCCCCGGTGTTTATCACCGGAAAATCGGCGACATCGTCGTCACCGCACTGTCCGACGGCTATCTGGATGGCACGGTGGAGGTGATGCAGAACATCGCCCCGGCCGACGCGACCAAGATGCTGACCGACAAATTCCGTCCCGGCCGCCGCACGTCGGTCAACTGCTACCTGGTTTATTCCGCGGGCCGGCTGGCTTTGATCGAGACCGGGTCCGGCGATTACCTGATGCCCACGGCCGGCAAGCTGCAACAGAACCTGAAGGCAGCCGGCGTGAATCCGGCGGATATCGAGGCGGTGATCCTGACCCATATGCATCCGGATCATTCCGCCGGCCTCGCCAATCCCAAGACCGGCGAGAAGTTCTTCCCGAATGCCGAGTTGATCGTGCATGAAAACGAACCCAAGCATTGGGGCGACGACGGGGAAATGAACCGGGCGGACGAACGCGCCAGGAAACTGTACTTCGCGGCGGCGCGGGAACAGATGGCGCCGTATCACAACCAGATGCGCACTTTCGACAAAGCGACCGAGGTTTTCCCGGGTATCCGTTCGGTGCCGCTGCACGGTCACACGCCCGGTCATTCCGGTTACATGATCGAATCCGGCGGCAAGTCGTTACTGATCTGGGGCGATATCATCCATGTGCCCGAAGTCCAGGTGGCCCGCCCGGAGGTCACGATGGCGTTCGACACCGACCCGCACGCCGCGGCGGCGACGCGGAAGCGGACGTTCGACATGGTCGCCACCGACCGGCAACTGGTCGCCGGCATGCATGTGCATTTCCCCGGCTTCGCCCATCTGGTCAAAAGCGGCGACGGCTATCTGATGCTGCCCGAACCCTGGGACCAGGGATTCGGCAACTGAGCTTCTGGCTGCTGTTCGCCTCGGCTTTATCCGGCGCCGCGTACACCCTGGCGCCGGGACCTGCGTTCCTGGCGCTGCTGGGGATCGGTGCCAGCCGGGGCAGGCGGGCCGGGGCGTTGTTCCTGTGCGGCCATTTCGTTGGCGACGTTCTATGGGCGTCGCTGTCGCTGATCGCGATCATCGGCGCCAAGACCATCGGCACCTTGTTCTTCGAGGCGTTGGGACTGGGATGCGGCGCCTATCTGTGCTGGCTGGGCATTCAATCTGCCACGGCGCGCCGTCAGGCCGACGGGACGGTCAGCACCGAACCGAGGAATCCGCTTCTGCGCGGCCTGGCGTTCGGGCTGTCGAATCCGAAAGCTTATCCAGTGGCGGCCGCGATGTTCACCGCATTGCTGGCCCGCTACGCCAGTGCCCTGGACTGGACCGCCTTCCCCCCGTTGCTCGGTGCCGCCTGCGTCGGGTTCGTGGCCGCTGACACGCTGCTGGTGACGGTGATCGGCGCCGGAATGGTCCGGCGTTTCTACCGGCGCCATGCGTTATGGGTCACGCGCGTGTCGGGCGTGCTGTTCATCGGCTTCGGACTGCATGCCCTGTCCACCGCTGGCCCGGGCCTTTGGCGGAGGCTTTGATGTCTCCGCCAACCCTCTATCCGCCAAAAGCCCCCTGCGTTTCCACATAAAGCGCATAAACCGACTGGCTGGCCGCCATGAACAGCCGGTTCCGCTTCCTGCCGCCGAAGCACACATTGGCACAGCGCTCCGGCAGCAGAATCCGCCCGATCAACACGCCATCGGGCGCGAACACCGCCACCCCGTCCTGACCCTGGCCGCCGGAGAACCCGCACCACACGTTGCCGTCGATATCGCAACGAATTCCGTCCGCCCAGCCGTCGCCGTCGAAGAACACCCGTCCGTTGGCCGCGCGGGTGCCGCCATCGACCATGTCGTAAACAAAAGTGCTTTTTGGCCGGTCGCCGGGCGTATCGACCACGTACAGGAGCGATTCATCCGGCGAGAAGCACAAGCCGTTCGGCCGAGCCATGTCGTCGATGGCGATGGTGAGGTTGGCGGTGGCGGGGTCGAAGCGGTACACCCGGAACGGATGCTCCTGCGGCGCTTTGTGACCCAGATAATTGCCGCGCGTGCCGGCACCATTGTCGGAAAACCAGATCGTTCCGTCGGATTTCACCACCACGTCGTTCGGGCCGGTCAGCTTCCGGCCTTCCCAGCGGTCTGCCAGCACAACGACACTGCCGTCGTACTCGGTGCGGGTCAGCCGTTGGGTATCGTGTTCGCAGGTGATCAGCCGGCCCTGCCGGTCGCGGGTGTTGCCGTTGGCATAATGCGACGGGCTGCGAAATACGCTGATCCCGCCGGTGGTTTCGTCCCACCGCAGGATTTTGTCGTTGGGAATGTCGCTGAACAGCAGGTAGCGCCCGTCGCCGAACCAGACCGGTCCTTCAGTGAAGTCGAACCCGGTAGCGATCCGCTGGATACCGGCGTTGCCCAGCACGATCTCATGAAAGCGCGGGTCCAGGACGATGACGTCCGGATCGGGGTAGCGGATCGGGCCGGCCGAATCCCAGCGGTTCATGGTGTCGTTTCCTTATTATCGAATATCCCGAAAATCTCGCGCAGGAACCCCGGCGTCAATGCGCTGATCGGATTGACCATGATATTAGGGTCGGCGATCGATCCCTGCACGGAGAAACGGGCGGCGAACAGTCCGCCGCCTTTTTCCGGGCTGAACAGCTTGCCGATGAACGGCAACTGACCCGGAATGGAGTTGAAAAAATACGCCGGGACGATGGTTCCGTTCAAAGCGGTATTGGCGGCCACCAGCCCGATCCGCCCGCTTGCCGTGAGTCCCAGCGATGGATTGGTCGCCAGTGCGTCCTCGATATCCAGATTTTTTCCATCGTAATGAAACGGCACCGCGATCGAGGGGAACAGCATTCCGGGCCCGCTCAGCGCGTCCACCAGCCCGTACAGCGTGATCGCTTGCAGCAACTTTCCCAGAATGGGCGAGTTCCTGACCACGACATCGGTCATCGAAGCCTTCGCCGCCAACGGGCTGAACCCGGCCGCGGACCCCAATGTGCCATCGACCGTCAACTGTCCGGACGACATGGTTCGGATGATATCCATGCCGCGCAGAAAGCGGCCGGCATTCGCGGCCCGAACCATCAGCGTCCGTTTGCCGCCCCCGGGGGCGATCTTGACGGAGAAAGCCGCGCTGCCTTCGTTGGATCCGACCATATCGATGGTTTTCAGGTTCTCGCCGTCGCCCGAAGCGCGCATCAGCAGATCGCTCGCGGTTTCGCCGTGCGCCAGCAACGCCCTTTCGAAATGCGCCTCCAGATCCCAGGGCGGCGCGGACACCGGGTTCGGCTTATCGGCAAGCGGTTCTGTCAGTTTTGGTTCCAGATCGATACGGCTGCCTTGCAGCACGATGCCAAGAGAGCCGTCCGGCGTGAAATGGATAATCCCGCGGCCTTGTGTGCGGCCCAGCGCGAAGTCGTCCAGCGAAAGCGACCGGATCTGGCCGTTCTTGAAATCCGCTGTGCCATTCAGGGAAATTCCGTCCCCCGTTACCGCTATTCGGTCGATTTTGGTCAACCGCCCATGCGACATCTGCAAGACCGCCCTGGCACTTGCATTCGTTCCAGCCAGCTTCGTCCATGCCAGCGGCGCGAAATGCAGCGCGGCGCCCGATAAATCGGCCGCGGCGACGACAGAACTCTCCCCGTTGCGTCGATCGGTCAGCGCAATGTTTAACCCTACCGGTCCCGTAACGGTATCGGCGGTGTGCAGACCCGCCGCATCGAGCTGCGTCCCATCGGCCAGGCCCGAGGCGGCGATCTTCCGCACCACCTGGTCCGGCGCACCGTCGCGGAAATCCATCGTGCCCGTCAGCGCCAGCGGTATTCCGGCGATGGTTCCCGAACCCGTCATCGACAGACCATCCCTGCCGATGTTCAAATCCGCGGTTGCATCGTCCAGCGCCCGTCCGGCGGCGGCGTCCAGCACCCGAAGTTTGGTCGCGCGGGTGAGCGCGTGGATACCGATGTCATCGAACTGTAGTTTGTTTTCCAGCGGAAAGTCTAAATCCAGCGTCGTCGTACCTTGGCCGGCGACCGGCTTCAGCCCCAGCGGATGCGCCGACAGAAGTTCCAGGCGCGGCTCGCTCATCAGGGCCAATGAGCTGATCACCGGCCCATCGATCCGCGCATGGATATGGGCGATCTGGTCTTTCATCGACAGGCCCAGAATGCGCATGCTGGCATCGCTGACGATCAGGTCCGCGAATTTGGGACCGACAACCTGTCTGGCTGTCGTGGCTGTCAGATCCAGCGTGTCGGGGTCCACCAGATGCAGATGCGCCTCCGCCTGCACCACGGGCGGCATGCCATCCAGCCATGTGAACGATGCGTTGGAAACGGCCATATCGCCTGTCGCCCGGGTGACCGTGATGTCCTGCAAATCCGCCCCGCTTTCCGCGGTAAGGCCGACCGATCCGTGTGTCGCGATGCCCCCCAGGATATGTTCGACGAGCCACGGGCGAACGTTGCCGCCGATGCCGTCGGGCCACAGCTTCGGCAGATCGGCCGCGTCGATATGGTCCACCGACAGGTTCAGCGATGCGCTCAGACGGTCGGCGGCCCGTGTCACCGATCCGGACAGATCGGCGGTTTCGGGCAATCCGTCGGCGGCTTGGGCCAGGACGGCGTGGATTTTGGCGATATTGGCATGGTCTGTTGTTCCATCCACCATCGCCTCGGCCACCACCAACGGCACGGTTCCGTTGCCAACGCGAACAGTACCCCCGCCGGCCAGGGCCGATATGTGGAAATGCCGAAGGTCGAGACCGGTCCCCAGATCGAGGCTGGCCACGATCGAAACCGGCACCGCGATCCGGCCAAGGAACGCCAGCCCCGGCAGAACGGCAAGCGCATCGGGGCGCAGCGAACCCAGATCGACTGCTATGGTACCGCCGCCGGAGGCGAAATCCGCCAGTACCGTGGCGGACGTGCGCTGGCCACCGATGGTCACCGGCCCCTGTACCCCGCCGGTGTAATGTCCGTTGGCTTGCCGGACGATATCGACTGCCATGCCGGGCGTGCCTAAGGTCAAACCGGATGCCGCGTCCTGGAACCCGATCTCCAAGTCGTTGAAATGCAGTTGTTGCAGCCGC
>JAJZEV010000098.1 GCA_021805665.1 Pseudomonadota bacterium | reverse complement strand
AGCGGAAGTTCGTCTATGCCCACGAGTGGAAGCAATGGGACCTGGTGATGTGGGACAACCGAGCGACGATGCACCGCGCTCGGCCGTTCGATCCGAAGGAGGTGCGGGATATGCACCGGACGACAGTAGCGTGCGAACGATCCACGATGGCCGAGGCTGCCTGATCGGAGCGGGAGCCAACGTCCGGCTTTTCGCCAACCTCGTCACGGCAGGGATAAGCGCGACCCGGCGTCTGCCCGGGGGCGGGTAACGCATCGCCGGAAGCGGGTTTCTCTCGCCGCCATGGCGGGCGGAGGCCCAGCATCCACGCCTTTTCCAAGACCAGCATTGTAACTCGTAGCTGACGACCCTGCGCCCGCCACGAGGATGGGAGGCCGATGGCGTCCGCAGAATGATTCGCCTATTTCGCCGCAATTCCTCAGAGTCTGACTCGAATTGGTCCTGCAATGTGCTGGCGTTGAAAAGCTCGAAGTTTGCACCAATTCGTCGCCTCACGCCGGGCGAGCCGCCGCGACATCAACTTGACGCTGGCGATGTAGAGCCAGGCCATGGCGTGTCTTCTTGTTGCCTTGGCAAACACGAGAGAATCGTAGCCACTGAGGTCACGCAACAATTTTCGCTATCCAACCGCGCCAGCCGGCCAGCGCCCCCAACGGATTGAATAAGCTGGGGAGTCCGTTCCGGTTCCATTCCGGGTCAGCCAATAAGCAGATCAAGGAAGACAAACCGTAGCGCAGCATTGCGTAAAGCTATAACGTCAGTCACGCTATGATTTCGAGGCTGGCACTATGATGGGCAGGATGGAAGATGAATAATTCAGACCTGATAGCCGCGTGCAAACAGATATATGCAGAAACCAACGGCATCTATTTGCGCTATCGTCAACAGCTCGGCGTGAGGGACTTGGGGTTCAAAATCCTGTATGGACCACCGTGCGTGAATCCTCATCTTCTATTCATCGGCGATCAGCCCGCGGGCAAAATCGCGGACGAAAAGCCGAATGAAAGGTATAGTTGGCCCTCGCGATGTGAATATGCGACTGAAACCTGGACGCTGGCGCGCAACATGCAAAGCATGTTCGGGGCGGCATTTCTGGCCGATTGCGTCGGCGTAAATGCGAACTTTTTTCGTGCTCCTGACTCGGAATCATGGAACGCCGTGCCGCCGAACGTTCGTGATATCCTAGAGAAGTTCTGTGCTGAGAAGCTTGCAACGATGATATCGTTGATGGCACCCAAGCAAATCGTAACGATTGGATTTTCGGTGCTTAATAAGTTCGGTCCATCCGATCCAATCTTGTTCGGAGCGAAACAAAGGGTTGCTCATGAGGCGGGGTAAATTTGGCCGTTGGCCGGCTGTGTCAGCGCTTCACTTGAGCGGCGCTCAGATCGGGCGCGAGGATCGCGTTGCCATCGCAAATACCATCCTCCAACTCACACAGCATGGTTTGATTCCGGCGGCCGGGCACGAAAGCACCGAAACTCCACGTAAGCCGGTGCCCCCGAATGCATTAAGCCAATTTGTCGATAGCGATAGGGAGAAGCAGAAAGGCAGTCTGGTGGGCAACGCGCCTATTACATCAACACGAGGAGGAGTCGGAGTGTTGAGAGCAGTGGAAGCAGGTAGCATTGGACCAGAAGACACCAAACGCATCATTATCTAACTGCAATATTTCGGACTGAATGAAAACATCTACAGGATGCACCTACATCATCGAGGGCACTCAATAGTCGACATGTTCAGATATGCTTCTAATTATCCCGATCGGCGATATCGAATTGGCGACACCAATATGCGCTTACACCAGAAATTGGAGTGGATTTTGTGCGTTTGTCGAGAAAGGAAGCTCCCACCTGGTAGCATTGGCGAGATTGAGAAGCTGGCCAAGGAAACCAAACAAGGAGGTTGGTCGCCTGACGCGGTAGGCTGACGAGCGGCCCCCGCCCAACGGTGGCATCAGCGGCGCACGGCGATCCGTGTCTCCCGTAGCGAGGCGCCGGATCCCCCCCCTGGGGGGCTCGTCAGTCATACCCGCCCCTGAATAAGGATGGCTCGTAGAAACAACGCACCAAACGCCACTCGCCTAGCCAGACATTGACATATTTCCTATTTATCGCTAAAAATCCGGAATGGAAACCCAGCCACAGCCCCCGGCCCCGCCCATCGACCTTCCGGCGCAAGCCTACCGCTATCTCATGCACACCCTGCTGGCTCTTCTCCCCCCGCCGATAGAAGACACCCCGGAAGCCACCCGCACCAGAAACCACGCCGCGATCGCCAGGATCGCCGCCCTGGCCCCCGTCAACGCCAATGAGGCCGAGTTGGCAGCCCAGTGCATCGCCGCCAGAGCCCAGGCAGAAGACCTGCTCCGCCTGATCCGCGTCCACGCCAACGACATAAAAATCGTCATCAAACTCAACGCCCAGTACGCCGCGATGATCCGCGCCTCGCTCAGCGCCCACAACCGCCTGCTCAGCGAGCAACAGCAGCGCAGCAAGCGCGAAACCAATCACGATGCCGCCGACCAGGACGAATGGACCCGTCACATCGCCACCCAAGCCATGCTCGAAGCCCTCCCCAGCGCCCGGGGACGCCCGGAAATCCCAAAACAAGAGACAAAATCCCACACACAGAAAACCGAGACGCCCAAGAGACAACCCGACCCCGAACCCCGAACCCTCGCCAGGATCAACGCCCACATCGACGCGGTCCTCCGAACCGCCGCCCCAACCGGGCCGCTATTCGGCCTGCCACGCCCCAACCAAGGCATCGAACACGCCCCGCGACAACGAACCGCCTGACAGAACGCCAACCGGCGGCAAAACCGCCGCCCAACCCCGCGGCAATCGCATGTGCAGCGCGCCCAACGCCGGCGTCGCCGAAGCCAGTGCCACATGTCGCCGATAAGCCCGACCGAACCCGGATCGGCACCCACAAGCCCGCCCAAAGATCGCAAGATCCTCTTATCGGCGTGCATCCGCGCTTATCCGCGGCAAAAAATCCTACCTCTGCCGCCCGCCCCCAACCGTCGCCAAACCAGCCCCAAAGCCCAACCCCAACCGCCCCGGCTTGACCGATTTCGCAGGCACGCTATCCATCCACCCGACTAGAAGGAGGAAACCACCATGCGCGCCTGGGCCGTCATCGAAAGCGGACAACCCCTCAAGGAAATCGAACTCCCAACGCCGGAGCCGACGGGGACCGAGATTCTGCTGGAAGTCACCCATTGCGGGGTCTGCCATTCCGATCTGCATATCTGGGACGGCTACTACGATGTCGGCGGCGGTCAGAAAATGTCGCTGAAAGACCGCGGCGTGGTGCTGCCCCTGGCGATGGGCCACGAAATCGTCGGTCGCGTCGCGAAGCTGGGGCCGGATGCCTCGGGCGTGAAGGTCGGTGACATTCGCATCGTCTTCCCCTGGCTCGGTTGCGGCAAATGCGAAAAGTGCCTCGCCGAAGAAGACAACATGTGTTCGGTCGCGGCACGCAGCCTGGGCGTCTTCCAGAACGGCGGCTACGGCACCCATGTCATCGCCCCCCATGCCCGGCATCTCGTCGATCCCGGCACGCTGGATCTCGCCGTGGCCGCGACCTATGCCTGTTCGGGCATCACCGTCTATTCCGCCATCAAGAAGGCCATGCCGCTGAAGCCGACTCAACCGATCGTGCTGGTCGGCGCGGGCGGGTTGGGGCTGAACGCCATCGCCATCCTGAAGGCGTTGAAGCACCAGAACATCATCAGCGTCGATATCTCCGCCGAAAAACGCGCCGCGGCGATGAAGGCCGGCGCCACCAAGACCGTTGACGGCAGTGGCGACGGCCCGACGGTGACCAAGCGCATCATCGAAGCGGCCGGCGGCATGGTGCCGGCGGTGATCGATCTGGTGAACGGCACCGCTACGGCCCGCTTCGCCTTCGGTGCGCTGGACAAGGGCGGCAAGCTGATCCAGGTCGGCCTGTTTGGCGGCGAACTGACACTGGCGCTGCCGATCATGGCGATGCGCGCGCTGACAATTCAGGGCAGCTATGTCGGCAACCCGAAGGAACTGCGCGAACTGGTGAAACTGGCGCAGGACGGCGATCTGGAAGCACTCCCGGTTGCCACCATCCCGCAAAACCAGGCCAACGAGGCACTCAACCGCCTGCGCGACGGCAAGGTCACCGGCCGCCTGGTGCTGAAAGCCGAGGCCGCGTGATGACCAACATGGGCCTCCGCCGTTCGGTCGTGCTGAAACGGCGCCCGAGCGGGGAACCGACTCCCGATGATTTCAGCGTCGTGGAGGATTCGGTCCCCCAGCCCCAACCCGGCGAAGTGCTGACCCGGACGATCTGGCTGTCGATCGACCCGTATATGCGCGGCCGCCTGCGGGAGGAGCAAACCTACGCCGTCGCCATCCAGATCGGCGAGGTCATGACCGGCGAGACGATTGGCGAGGTCATTGCCTCCGGCAGTCCGGACTTCGTTCCGGGCGACATGGTGTCCGGCGCGCGCGGCTGGCAGTCCCATTCGGTTTCGCCAGCCGCCCAACTGCACAAAATCCCCAAGGGTGCGGCGCCGTTGTCGGCATACCTGGGGATTCTGGGGATGCCCGGGGCAACCGCCTATGCCGGCGTGACGGAAATCTGCAAGCCGAAGGCGGGGGAGACATTCGTCGTCTCCGCCGCGTCCGGTGCCGTGGGTTCGGTCGCCGGACAACTCGCCAAACGCATGGGTGCCAGGGTGGTCGGCATTGCCGGCGGTCCGGACAAATGCCTGTGGGTGCAGGACAGCCTGGGCTTCGACGATTGCGTCGATCACCGCTCCCTGGACCTGCGGCGCGAGTTGCAGGCAGCCTGCCCGAACGGGATCGACGGCTATTTCGAAAACGTCGGCGGTGCGGTCCAGACGGCGGTGTTCGAGCAGTTGAACCCGTTCGCCCGTGTGGCGATGTGCGGCATGGTGTCGCAGTATAACGACAAGACCATGCCGCCCGGCCCGAACCTGGGCTTCGTGGTGGGCAAGCGCATCCTGATCCAGGGCTTCATCGTCACCGACCGCCTCGCCCGGTTTACCGAGTGGCGCGCGATGGCCGAACCGCTGGTCGCCGACGGCAGTCTGGTGTACCGCGAGGACGTGATCGACGGACTGGAAAACGCCCCGGACGCACTGACCGGCATCCTCAGCGGTCGCAACTTCGGCAAGCTGCTGGTAAAGGTTGCGAACGAACATTAACACGTCAAACACCCTGGCCGGGACACGCCCTGGCCAGGGATGGGCTGTACTCTACAGCAATTCCGGCTCGCCCTGCGCGCCGGCTTGCAGCGTTTGCAGGCGGTCAAGCACCGCTTCCACGCTGTCGATCACCTCGAACAGCCGGCGGCAACCGGGGTCGGCGAATCCCTGCGCGATCGCCTGGTCGATCGCGCCAACCAGCGGTTCCGCCCAACCGGCGGCGTTGCAGATCAGTATCGGCTTGTCGTGCAGACGAAGCTGCCGCCAGGTAATGATCTCGAACGCTTCGTCGAACGTGCCCAGGCCGCCGGGCATGATCAGGAACGCGTCGGATTCTTCGTACAGGCGGCGCTTGCGGGTGTGCATGGTGTCGGTGACCACCATTTCGGTGGCATTCTCATGCGCGACTTCCATTTTGGTCAGAAAGTCCGGGATAACCCCCAGCACCTGTCCGCCGGCCGCCAGCACCGCATCGGCGACCACGCCCATGATGCCGATCCGGCCGCCGCCGTACACCAGCCGGATACCGGCCCGCGCCATGCCCCGGCCCAGGGTGCGGCCAGCCGCCGCATAATCCGGGATGTTGCCAACGCGAGAGCCGCAGAACACGGCGAGAGAACGTATGGATGTCATGAATATCCTTTTTTCCAGACCCGGCCAGTCTGTCCGGTCGCCGCCAATTCTGCTAGCGAATCATGCTGGCGATCCCGGATCGTTACTGAATATTCCCGCCAATAACCGACTTGGAAGGCTTTAGCGCATGACAAAACATATAACATGGTATGCCGTCGCGGTTCTGGCTGCCTCGATCGTAGCCCCGTTGGGCATGGCCCATGCGGATGGCCCGGACCCGATCGCGACGCGGCAGGCAGCGTTCTTCCTGAACAGCGGTGATTTCGCCTACATCCAATCGGTGGTGAAGGCGAACGGGGACGTCAAGCAGCTTGAGGACCCGGCCAAGGCGATCGCTGAATGGGCGGGGGTAATCCCGACGATGTTCCCCCAAGGGTCGGAACACGGCGGCGATACCAGGGCACTGCCGGAAATCTGGTCGGATTCCGCCGGCTTCCGGAAGGCGGCGATGCGTCTGGGCGATGCCGCCACCAAGTTGGCAACCGATGCAAAGGCAGGCGACTCCGCCGCGGTCGCCGACGACGCCAAGGCATTGGGCCAGGCATGCGGCGCCTGCCACAAATCGTACCGCGCAAAGTAACAGCCGGGCCGGCCACCCGCGGCCGGCGGTGGTGGTTTTTGTTCACCGATGTGGTGGCATTTGTCATTGGACGCCGATTGACTCGGGCTTGCGGCGGTGCCTACTGTCCATCCAATAATGATACGGCCCCCACGCGGGCCACGGGGGAAATAAGATGCGTCTGGTCCAAGGACTGCTTGCCGCTGCCGTTGTATTTTCAGCGGGAATCGCCGTGCGTCCCGCTGTCGCGGCGGAGGACACCATCAAGGTTGCCTATATCGACCCGTTCTCCGGGCCGTTCGCTTCCGGAGGCGACGAATTCCTGAAGGTTTTCGGCTATATCGTGCAGAAAGTGAACGCCGATGGCGGTGCGCTGGGCAGGAAGTTCGAGGTCGTTCCCTTCGACGACAAGCTACAGCCGGCGGAGGCGCTGATCGCACTGAAGAATATCACCGATCAGAACATTCCGTTCGTGATGCAATGCACCGGCTCCAACGTCGGGTCCGCGTTGGTTGACGGTGTGTCGAAACACAATGCCCGCAACCCCGATAACCGCATCCTGTATCTGAACTGCGGTGCGCTGGCCACCGAACTGACGAACGACCTGTGCGATTTCTGGCAGTTCCGCTTCACCGGCAATGTGGAGATGCGGGCCGCGGCCAGGATCAAAGCGCTGCCGCCCGAGGTCAAAAAGGTATACCTGCTGAACCAGGACTACCTGTTCGGCCAGTCGGTGCAGCACGATACCAAGAAATGGCTTGAAAAGCTGCGCCCCGATATTCAGATCGTCGGGGATGAGCTGATGCCCTTTGGCAAGGTGCAGGACTTCTCCTCTTACATCGCCAAGATCAAGGCATCCGGTGCGCAGTCGGTCATCACCGGCAACTACAACCGCGACCTGAACCTGCTAATCAAGGCGGCGGTGGACGATGGGCTGAACGTGCGGTTCGATACCTATCTGGCGCATCTGATCGGCGGGCCGACGGCGATCGGTTCGGCCGGCGAGGGCCGGTTGTCATCGGTACTGGAATTCCATCCGAACGTGCCGGTGGAACTGAACAAACCCGACGCCGAGGCGTTCGACAACGGCTGGCGCGCCAATCACGATACCGACTTTTCCGAGGTGCCGTTCCTGACAATGTTCCAGATGCTGGCACGGGCGATCGACAAGGTCGGTTCCACCGATCCGCTGAAGGTCGCGCTGGCGCTGGAAGATATGAAGGCTAACGATCTGGTCGGCTTCCCCGTATGGATGCGCAAGGAAGATCACCAGATTTCGATGCCGTATTACGCGGCGCATTTCACCAAGGACGTGAAATACGATTCCGAAAAGACCGGCCTTGGGTGGAAGACCGATTTCATCGCCTCGGCCGAGGATCTGACGCTGCCGACCACCTGCAAGATGAAGCGTCCCAAGTCCTGATCGGCAAGGGGCGTTTCCGTTATGGAAACCTTACTGATCTCGTTATTGAACGGGCTGGTCTATGGCATGCTGCTGTTCATGCTGGCCAGCGGTCTGACGCTGATCTTCAGCATGATGGGCGTACTGAACTTCGCTCACGCCAGTATCTACATGCTGGGCGCCTATCTGGCGTTCACCGTCAGCGAGTACGTCGGGTTCTTTCCCGCGCTGATCGTCGCCCCGATTTTGTGCGGGCTGATCGGCGCGGCGATCGAAATCTGGGGACTGCGGCGCGCCCATCATAACGGGCACATCGCCGAATTGCTGTTCACCTTCGGTCTGGTGTTCATCATCCAGCGCGTGGTGCAGATGACATGGGGCATGCTGCCGATGGCCTACCGGGTGCCACCGTCTCTGGATTTCCCGCTGTTCGTTCTCTACGGCTCCAACTTCCCCGCCTACCGCGGGTTCATGCTGGTGATCTCCGCTGCGATGCTGCTGGGTACCTGGCTGCTGCTGAAAAAGACCCGTGTCGGACTGATTATCCAGGCGGCGCTGAGCCATCCGCAGATGGTCAGCGCGTTGGGCCACAATGTGCCGCGGGTGTTCACGACGGTGTTCGCAGGCGGCTGCGTTCTGGCCGGACTGGCGGGCGTGATCGGCGGCAATTACCAGACGACAGAGCCGGGCATGGCGGATTCGATGGGACCGATCGTCTTCGTGGTGGTGGTCTTTGGCGGACTGGGATCGCTGGCCGGCTGCTTCGTCGCGTCGATCCTCATGGGGATGGTCCAGACCTTCGCCGTGGTGATCGACTACTCCATCGCCGATCTGCTGCGTCCGCTGGGCCTTGCGATTTCGGGTGACACATTGCTGACCGAAGTCCTGACCGTGCCGGTCGCCCGCATCGGCGCTCTGCTGCCTTTCGTGATGATGGTGACAATCCTGTTCTTCCGGCCCAGGGGCTTGATGGGGACGCGCGATACATGAAGTCCCGCTGGCTTATCCTGGTCCTGATCGCGGCCGCGATCGCGTTGCCATGGGGATTCTATGACTGGTCGCACCACCGGCACGACGGATTCCTGATCTCCGTGCTAAGTCAGACCGGCATGATGATCGTCCTGGCACTGTCCTACAACATGCTGCTCGGACAGGCGGGCCTGTTCTCGTTGTGCCACGCTACGTTCTTTGGCATCGGCGGCTATGCGATGGTGCATTTCCTGAACGCCGCCGGACATGACGAGCTGCCTGTGCCGATGGAGATCATGCCGCTGCTGGCGGGGCTTTCGGGCCTGGGTCTGGCCATTCTGTTCGGCGCCATGGCGACCAAGCAGCGTGCAACGGCGTTCGCGATGATCACACTGGGAATCGGTGAGCTGATGGCAACGGCCGCGCTGATGTTCCACCATTTCTTCGGCGGCGAGGGCGGTGTCACCACCGACCGCATGATCGACAACAGCGTCTTCGGGCTGACCTATGCGTCCGGCATTCAGGTCTATTACCTTATCGTGGCCTGGACCCTCATCGCCGTCGCGCTGATGTATTTCCTGACCCTCACGCCGCTCGGGCGCATGGCCAACGCCACCCGGGACAATTACGAACGGGCTCAGTTCATCGGTTACGACCCCCGCATGGTGCGGTTCATCCAGTTCGCACTGTCCGGCTTCTTCGCCGGTATCGGCGGAGGACTGTATGCCATCACGTATGAAATCGTGACGTTCGACGCCCTCGCCGCACCGCTGTCTGCGAACGCGCTGCTGATGGCCTATATTGGCGGCACGACGGTATTCGGCGGCCCGATCCTGGGCGCCATCCTGATCACCCTGCTGCAAAGCGGGGTCAGCCTGCTGTCGAACTCCTGGCTGGTCTATGTCGGCGTGATGTTCATCGGCATGGTGATCTTCGCGCCGTCCGGTCTTGCCGGGATCATCCAGGCCCACGGGCCCATCCAGCGGGCCGGGCGGTTGGGACGGCTGACAGTGCCATACCTGCGGCTGGTGCTGCCGGCGCTGGCGTTGCTGCTGGGTTTCGTCGGGCTGGTGGAACTGATGTCATTCCTGACCATCGGCGCCGCGCAGGGCAAGAAGCTGATACTGTTCGGCAACCCCATCGACGTGCATGCAACGGTTCCATGGGTCGTCTCCTCGGTGTCCTTGGTTGTGGGCGGCACATGGCTGCGGTTCGAGGCCGCCGTCTTTCACCGCGTCTGGGAACGGCTGAGTGCGGAGGTTTCACGGTGACCGCACTGTCTCTCCGCGACGTGCGGAAGAATTTCGGGCCGACCGAAATCATCCGCGGCGTCAGCCTGGATATCGCCCCCGGGGAACGGCATTGCATCATCGGCCCCAACGGGGCAGGCAAGACCACCTGCTTCAACCTGATCAGCGGCCGGTTCCCGATCAGTTCGGGCGAGATCCTGCTGAACGACCAGCGGATCGATACGCTGCCGCCGCACAAGATCAACCGGCTGGGACTGTCGCGCAGTTTCCAGATCACCTCGATCTTTCACCGGCTGTCGGTGTTCGAAAACCTGCGCTGCGCCCTGCTGTGGAGCCGGGGATACCGCTATTCGTTCTGGTCCCCGCTATGGCGGCAGAAGGCATTGAACGAGGCTGCGGAACACTTGCTGGAAGAGCTGAATCTGGCGGCGCGGCGGGATATTCTGGCTGGATTGCTCTCGTATGCAGAGCAGCGAGCGCTGGAAATCGGTATGACGATCGCCGGCGGCGCATCTGTCATCCTGCTGGACGAACCGACAGCCGGTATGAGCAACACCGAAACGGATTATGCCATGGCGCTGATCCGGCGGGTGACGCAAGGCAAGACGCTGCTGATGGTGGAACACGACATGAAAGTGGTGTTCGATCTGGCCGATACCATCACCGTGCTGGTGTACGGGCAGGTGATCGCATCCGGTCCGCCAGAAGCGGTTCGGGCCAACCGGGCCGTGCAGGAAGCGTATTTGGGGGCGCTGGAGGAATGATGCTTCAGGTCCGCGATCTGCACGCCTATTACGGGCAAAGCCATATTTTGCATGGTATTAATCTGGACGTGAACGAAGGCGAGATCGTCTCGTTGTTGGGCCGTAATGGTGTCGGGCGCTCCACGACGTGCAAAGCGATCATGGGCCTGGTGCCGCCGCGCGGCAGCGTCCAGTTTCGGGGCCGCGAACTGGCCGGTCTGCGCAGCGATCTGGTCGCCAGGGCGGGCATCGGTTACGTGCCGGAGGACCGGCAGGTATTCCCGACCCTCAGCGTGCGCCAGAACCTGGAACTCGGGTTGAAGCGCGCCGGCCGATTTGGCCGCTGGACATTCGACGACGTCTTCCGCCTGTTTCCCAACCTCGCCGCCCGGCAGAACAATCCGGCCGGCGTGCTGTCGGGCGGGGAGCAGCAGATGCTGACGATGTGCCGGGCGCTGATGGGCGATCCCGATCTGGTGCTTATCGACGAGCCGACCGAGGGGTTGGCGCCGCTGCTGGTGGAACAGGTGGGCGTGCTGCTGGCGGAAATCGCCAGCCGGGGCGTTTCCATTCTGCTGGTGGAACAGAAACTGACGATCGCGCTGAAGATTTCCCGCCGCCTGTATGTGATGGGCCACGGGCAGATCGTGTTCGAGGGAACACCCGGCGATCTGGCGACCAACACCCGAATCCGGCAGGAGTGGCTGGAAGTCTGACGGCAAACCTTGCGGTCTGCCTCGGTTACCCCGAAACTAAGGCAACACACCAAGGGAGCCGCTTGTGGCTGGATTTAAGAGTACCGAAAAATATATCGCCACACGCGACCTGGAGGTGGCCGTCAACGCCGCCGTCACGTTGCAGCGCCCCCTTCTGGTGAAAGGGGAGCCGGGGACCGGTAAAACCGTGCTGGCGCACGAAGTCGCCGCCGCGCTGGGCCTGCCGCTGATCGAATGGCATGTGAAATCCACCACCAAGGCGCAGCAGGGGCTGTACGAATACGACGCCGTCTCCCGCCTGCGCGACGGCCAGCTTGGCGACCCCAGGGTGCATGACATCGGCAACTACATCGTGCGCGGCAAATTGTGGGACGCGTTCGAGGCCGACGAGCAGGTCGTGGTGCTGATCGACGAGGTGGACAAAGCCGATATCGAGTTCCCCAACGATCTGCTGCTGGAACTCGATCGGATGCAGTTCTTCGTTTACGAAACCCGCAAGACCATCGCCGCGAAGCACCGGCCGGTGGTGATCATTACGTCGAACAACGAAAAGGAACTGCCGGACGCGTTCCTGCGCCGCTGTTTCTTCCATTACATCCGCTTCCCCGACCGCGAAACGATGGAGCGGATCGTGCAGGCGCACTACCCGGACATCCGCAAGGATCTGGCGCGCGAGGCGCTGAACGTGTTCTTCCAGGTACGCGACGTACCCGGCCTGAAGAAGAAGCCGGCGACATCCGAACTGCTGGACTGGCTGAAACTGCTGATGGTGGAAGACCTGCCCGTCGAAGCGCTGCGCACCAAGGAAAAGCAAGTCGTCATCCCGCCGCTGTACGGTGCCCTGTTGAAGAACGAACAGGACGTGCATCTGTTCGAGCGGCTGGCATTCCTGGCGCGCCGGGGGGGCTGATGTTCTCGCATCTGGTTCTGGCCCTGCGTTCGGCCGGGCTGCCGGCGTCCATCACCGAACATCTGACTCTGATGGCGGCGATGAAAGCCGGCGTGGCGGAATACAGTATCGAGGACTTCTATTATCTGGCGCGCGCCACGCTGGTGAAGGATGAGCGGCACCTGGACAAGTTCGACCGGGTGTTCGCCCACTGCTTCAAGGGGCTCGAACCGCCAGAGGGTGTGAAGGTCGAGGACCTGCCGGAGGAATGGCTGCGCAAGCTGGCCGAAAAGATGCTCTCGCCGGAGGAAATGGAGAAGATCGAGGCGCTGGGTGGGTTCGATGCCATCATGAACCGGCTGAAGGAACTGCTGGAGGAGCAGAAGGGCCGGCACCAGGGCGGATCGAAATGGATCGGCACCGCCGGCACCTCGCCGTTCGGGGCCTATGGCTACAACCCCGAGGGCGTGCGGATCGGACAGGAGGAATCCCGCCACCGCCGAGCGGTGAAGGTTTGGGACAAGCGGGAATACCGCGACCTGGACGATACCGTGGAACTGGGCACCCGCGGCATGAAGATGGCCCTGCGCCGGCTGCGCCGGTTCGCCCGACAAGGCGCGGCAACGGAACTGGATATCGCCGACACGATCCGATCGACCGCGAACAACGCCGGCACGCTGGACCTGAAAATGGTTCCAGAGCGGCATAACACGGTGAAGGTGCTGCTGTTCCTGGACGTCGGCGGGTCGATGGACGACCATGTCAGGCTGACCGAGGAACTGTTCTCCGCCGCCAGGACCGAATTCAAGCACCTGGAATACTACTACTTCCACAACTTCCCCTATGAGAAGGTCTGGAAGAACAATCGCCGCCGGTTCGAGGAAACGATCCCGACGTGGCAGGTGCTGCGCACCTATGGGCCGGACTACAAGCTGATTATCGTCGGCGACGCGGCCATGAGCCCCTATGAGATCACCATGCAAGGCGGGTCTGTCGAACACTTCAACGACGAACCCGGGACCGTGTGGCTGGAACGCCTGTCCTCCCATTACCGGCGGTCGGCGTGGCTGAATCCGACGCCGCGGCAAAGCTGGGGGCATGTGCGATCGATCACCATGGTGAACGACCTGATGGAAGGCCGGATGTTTCCGCTGACGGTGAACGGTATCGATGAGATGACGCGGGATCTGAGCCGATAACGCGTTGTTCTTGTCAACCGGACGAGATTTGCGTGATATTGCATCGATGCGCGGGACAGATGGCCCAGTCTCGAATCGAGGCCGTTTCTCGCGCTCTTGGATGGCAATCGAGGAACATGAACCGTGCGCAAATATATCTCATTGGCAGCCGCCCTGCTCGTTCTGGTCGGCATTGCGCCGTTACTGGGCGCCTGTAACACCGCGGCCGGCGTTGGCGAGGATCTGTCCTCGGCTGGCCACGCGATCACCAATACCGCGGAAAAGCACACGCCGTAGGCTTCGATCGCCTGATAACCTATTGCTGATAATGAGGATTTTCTCTCCCGTCATGGCCGCGGCAACGCACGGTCATGACGGACAGGGAACGCAGCGTTTACACTAACGCTCGACCAGGATAGCACCGCACGCGGCGTCCTGTGACGTCGCCTTAGCCGGTTCATCGACGATCAGCCGCAAAACCGCCATCCAGGGAAAACGCGTGTCCAGTACAACGCCATCCGGCGTTGCCAGCCGCCCTTCCGGGGTGACGGGCACTGTGTTCATCGTGACCGAATCCTCCACATTGCCCCCGATTACTGAAATCTGCCCAGCGACGGAGGTATCGACGACGATATCGCAATGCGACGGAAACAGACCCGCCGTCGGCAAATCCTCATACCGCAGCCCCCTCGCCCGGCCGCGCCCGAAACACACCAGATCGCCAGGTCGCGGCGCATAGTCCTGAACCCGTTCCGCCGCGACGATCCATTGCGTGGTCTGGCCCAGGGAGACACGGCGGGCGGCGTTGATGTAGTCGGCGTGGTCGGCGGAATAGGGAAAGCGTGCCCCGGCGCCGGCGATGCGCATCGCATAAGAAATAAAGGCCGCCGACCAGGCGAAATCGCCATCTATCTCCGGCGGAAACACGTTGCCTTCAGCATCGTGTTTGCCGGTCCAGGCGACCTCCGCGGCGTTGGCGTTCAGGCCCAGCCACCAGTATTCGCCGACGCGCTGCCACAGGCCCTGTTCGCGTTCCGGCTTGGTCGTGCGTGTAACGTCGGCGACGGGATCGGCGATGTTCTGGCCGAACAGCCGCCACTCCCGCAGCGCGATGGCGACGACAGCCTCCCGGCTGAACGTCTCGAACGGAACCTTGGCGAACGGCGGGACATGGGCGTCAGGCATTGGGCTTTCCTGGCAGGCGGACAACAGCAAAAGCGGCAGGATGGTGAACCAGCGCATGTCGCTTGGTAACGGCTTTCGCGGCGGAGCGCCACGGCCGGGTTGTTTTTTATTCGCAACGATCACGTTTCCGGCATCGGGGCCGGTTATGTCGCATTAACCGAGGTGAAGCCCTGTTAATCCCGGACTCCCGTAGCGATATCGGATCAATCGCTCAACGCGGGATGCAAGGATTTTCCTTAATCGCACCCGCGGCCTGTCCGGCTCGAAGGATTCAGCTGTATGCGAAAACAGATCTCGCTTGCCTTGATACTGCTGGCGCTTGCCGGCATCGCGCCAATGCTGGGCGCTTGTCAGACTGCTGCCGGTGTTGGCGAAGACCTGTCCGCCGGTGGCCATGCGCTGACGAACAGCGCCGAAAAGAACGCGCCGTAAACCGACCGGCAGGAGACTCCGATGGCCAAGGGACGTGGCGGCCGCGGCCGCGAAGAGAAGAAGCCGAAAGCCGACAAGAAGCCGGCGGCGACAGCCTCGACTTTCCTGCGGCCGCAGGCGGGCGATACGAAGTCCGCTGCGAAGCCGGATAAGAAATAGCGGCTACCGGCGTTCCGGAAACAGCCCCAACAGGCCCGCTTCGGACGCCGAACACCGTCCGCGTTCGGTGATCAACCCGGTCACCAGCCTTGCTGGGGTCACATCGAACGCCGGGTTGGCGGCGGGGCTGTCCGCCGATACCACACGCATGGTCGCGATCGTTCCGTCGGCCAGACGCCCGGTCATATCGGTAACCTCGGCGGCCGAACGTTCCTCGATCGGGATGTCGCGAACGCCGTCGGACAACGTCCAGTCGATCGTGGTGGACGGCATCGCCACCCAGAACGGCACGTTGTTGTCGCGCGCCGCGAGGGCTTTCAGGTAGGTGCCGATCTTGTTGGCGGCATCCCCGGCTCGGGAGACGCGGTCGGCGCCGACGATCACCAGATCGACCATACCGTGCTGCATGAAATGGCCGCCCGCGTTGTCGGCGATCACGGTGTGCGGAACGCCATGCTTGCCCAGTTCCCAGGCGGTCAGGGCCGCACCCTGGTTGCGCGGGCGGGTTTCATCGACCCACACATGAATGTCGATCCCGGCATTGAACGCGGTGTAGATCGGCGCCAGCGCGGTGCCCCAATCGACCGTCGCCAGCCACCCGGCGTTACAATGGGTCAGCACGTTCACCGGCCGGCCGGGCCGCGCCGCGGCTTCGATCAGCGGCAGGCCGTGACGGCCGATCGCCTCGTTCTGCGCGGCATCTTCATCGGCGATCAGCGCGGCTTCGGCATAGGCCGTGGCGACGCGCTCCTGCACCGGGGTATTGCGCAGGCGGGTCAGCATGCGATTCAGCGCCCAGGCCAGATTGACCGCCGTGGGACGGGTGGCGTTCAGCAGTTCGGCGTCGCGTTCCATCGCCTGTGCGGAGGCATCGGCACGCAGCGCCAGGCACAACCCGTACGCGGCAACGGCGCCGATCAGCGGCGCGCCCCTGGTTTGCATCGACTTGATGGCGTGCGCCGCCTCATCGCGCGTTGTCAGGCGCAGCATGTCCACGGCCCATGGCAGTTTGGTCTGATCCAGGATGTGGACCGACCACCCGTCGTCGGCCAGCCAAACGCTGCGATAGGCAATACCGTCGATTCTCATCGTGAGGAAACTCGTTGATGCAGCACGCAGACCAGTGTGAACAGCCGGCGCGCGGTGTCGAAGTCGATGTCGATCTTTCCGGCCAGGCGCTGGGTCATCAGCTCCGCCCCTTCGTTGTGCAGACCGCGCCGGCCCATGTCGATGGCCTGGATGCGCTGCTCCCGGCCTTCTTCCACCGCCAGGATATGGCTATCGACCAGTAGCTGGTAATCCTTCACCAGCCGGCGGAACGGCCCCAGCGCCAGCCCGATCGCGGTCAGCGGCCCACCGGCGGCATCGCGGATGTCGAAGATAAGGCGACCCTCGACGATCGACAGATGCAGTGCGTATGGGCCGGGCACATCGGTGCCGATCAGCGGCGCGAAATGGTTGGCGGCAGCCAGATCGGCCACCGCCTGCTCCCGGTCCGCTTCGATGAACGGGGACAGGTTGTTGGGCGACTCGCCGTCCAGCACGACGCTGTCCAGCCGGGCGGCGTTTGCGTTCATCGTTCGTTGGGGTCGCTTTTCAGCATGTTCAGCGTCAGCATCACGCCGACGGTGCCGCCCTTGATCGGGCGCAGCAGGCCCAGCGACATGAACAGGGCCAGCGGCAGGAAGATCGCCGCCATGGCCGTCGTGGACAAGTCGGTGGAGCGGTCGACCACGAACATCAGCGGCACGACCACATGGCCGGTGATCAGGATGGTCAGATACGGCGGTGCGTCGTCGGCCCGGGCGAGACCCAGCGGCGCGGCGCAGTTGCGGCATGCGGTGACGACGCGCAGGAAACCGTTGAACAAATGGGACTTGCCGCAAGCCGGGCAGTGCCCCAGCAGGCCGCGCCCGATGGCAGTGGACATCTTGGGTTGCGGCCAGGGATTGCGTGCCATCGGCCGATCCGGCTGCCATGGGGTGGTCGTCATACAAAGATCCTTCCGATCGCCCGGGACATGCCAACGCGACACTCAAGCGCACAAGATAAGCGTTGCTGCGCTGCAATACCATATCGCTTCTCTTGATCCACACCGCCATCGGCGGAAGACTGCCCGCATGGCACGTATTCTGATCGTCAATCCCAACTCCTCCGGGGCCTGTTCGGCCGGCATTTCCGACGCGATAGCGCCGTTTCGCTTTGCTGGCGGCCCGGTTCTGGACGTGGTGACGCTGGAGGAAGGCCCCCCTGCCATCTATACATGGCGGGACTGGCATGCGGTGGTGGAACCGATGTGCCGCCTGGTCGCTGCGTCCGATGCTGACGCTTTCGTCATCGCCTGTGCGTCCGACCCCGGGATCGAGGCGGTACGGACCGCCACCACCCGCCCGGTCTTCGGCATTTTCCGCGCCGCGATCGCCGCCGCCGCCGCCCGGGCCGAACGGTTCGGCATCATCGCGCTGGCGGAGTCCTCCAAGGCCAGACACCGCGCCGCGCTGCGGGCGATGGGGCTGGAGGATCGTCTGGCCGGGGAGGTCGCGATGAATGTGTCGATGGACACCCTGCTGGACCCCGACGCGGCTCGGTCGGCACTGATCGCCGCAGGGCGGGAACTGGCGTCGCTGGGGGCTGAGACCATCGTCCTGGGCTGCACCGGCATGGCGCACCATCGGGCAGCGGTGGCCCGGGCGGTGGGGTTGCCGGCGATCGAGCCGACCGCCGCCGCCGCCGTGCTGGCGATAGCGGCTGTCGTCCCGTGAACGGTTCGTTCCCCATCGTTCGGACAACCCGAACCATGGGGAACGTGTGGAAAGGTTACGCCAGCCGTTCGGTGTTCGCGGCGACCGCGGTCTGAAGCGGGCTCAGCGCGGCTGCCTGCGCGCGCAGCGCCATCATCCCCAGCGCCATGAAGTTGGAATGCGCCCGGTCGAACCATGCTTGCGCGAACCGGCCCTGCGCCTCCATCAGCGTCATCGGGTTGAGCGATGTGGCCATTTCGAACGCCGCCCGGGCGGCGGTCATGACTTCATGGGTAGCGAAACGGGTTAGTTGGCTGCGGACTTCCTCGGACTGCGCGACCATCACCATGCCGGCGGCGGAGAACGCCTCCACCTTTTCCGGCACCATGCGGGCAAACTCGGCATGATCGGCCGCCATCGGATTGACCGCGGCCGCGACACCCAGCGCGACGCGCTTGGCGATAACCTGCCCGGCGGCAACGGCAAGATCGCTGCCGCTGCCGGCGGTGTGCCGAGCCAGCGCAACCATGTCGCCGATGGTGCCGGGGGCCTGCGAGTCGATTTGGTTGGGTGTCATACTGTGTATCCTGGTTGTGGAAGAGCACGCTGCCGTTCCGATGGTAAGGTGTATCAAGCTTGGCCGTTCGGTCCGGAGCATCGGAATAAGGCTGCCCGCCGGCTGTGACGACCCCCGCGGGAGCCGATAGTCAAGGAATGCGACGGCAGTGAGGCGCGGATGCCACCGCCGCAGGGTGGATGCAGCTTCGTCGCGGTCGAGTCCCCAGGGCATCGGCGGCAACCGGTATTGCGGTGTTTGCCGCAGCCCGATCGCCGTCAGGCTGGAAAACCAGCGCGGCACGACATCGAAAACCATCTCCGCCCCCGGAAACCGGTTCGCGATGGTGGACAACAATCCGCGCACCGCCTCCGGCCGCAGATACATCAGCAGACCCTGCGCGACGATGAAAACGCCGTGCTCGGTATCCAACCCGTCCATCCACGCGACATCCAGCGCGCTGGCCGCGATGTGGCGAAAACGGTCGGTCGGCTTCAGGAATTGCTCCCGAAATGCGATCGCTTCGGGCAGATCCACGGATAGCCAACGCATTGTGCCGTTATCGACGCGCCTGGATTGGGTCTCCAAACCCTCTCCCAGCGACACCACCAAACCGTCAGGGTGCCGCTTCAGCCATTGCCGCAGCACGTCGTCGATTGCGACGGCACGTACGGCGAGGGAGCCGGCCGGAGAGCCAAAATGTCCCTGGAAGTCGTAGTCGATCGATTTATGGATTCTGACGCTGTCCGGGTCCGCCAGCACGCCATCCGTCCGCCCCGCCTCGGCCGCACGGTTATACAGCGCCCACAGCATCGTTTCGGGAACGTCCGTTAGGTGCGGGATGCTAAGTGCCGCTGCGGGAAGGTTCGGTGCGCGGTTCGTGGAAAACGATGGTGCGACATTCATGGCCAGAGTCTCCCGGGTCACTAAACGCCGCCCTATCCCTATGTTGCGATGCAGCATAACGGTTGCAAGAGGGCTTTACGCCACGCCCGCGATCGATACGCTTGGCTGCCGTGTGGATTGTGGAGAAACCACCGCTCCGAGGGACGCCCCCGCTATCGACTGGACGAAAAAGGAAGGCTCGTCCCACCTTTTTTATCGCCTCCGCGGCCTGCGCCCGTCCTGACGATGAGAGGGCGCGGCTGCCATCGAACGATCCGCTAATGCCGCCACAGCCCGTAAGAAGCTCTTCTCTGCGATCTCCGCGGTTCTCGGCGATCTCTGCGTCACAAAAAGCGGACTATCATCTACCTCCCGCGGCTTGTGTCGCGCACAGGCTAACAGCAACGGACGGCATCCGAGCAGGCCAACCCGAGCGTGGCCATGACACAAGCGGGAACTCCGCCGCTCCGGCTTACCGGCAAGCGAACGCTTCGTCGTCCAGGTTGGTTGACGGCCATGGTTCCCCGGGGGCTAACGGTAAGCGTCCGGTGTTCCCCGTGTAGCGAAGCGTGCGGCGTCCGGTGATGTTGTTGATCTCTGGAGGTTGTCTCTGGACTCCAGAAGGAGGCATCTTTGGCGGACGTAGACATTCTGAGTCCTT
>JAJZEV010000010.1 GCA_021805665.1 Pseudomonadota bacterium | reverse complement strand
ATCCAATCGCCTTCCGCCACGTCGGCGGGCAGGTGGAACGGCCCGACCATCGCGTCGGCGCTGTCGCAGGTCGGCCCGAACAGGGAAAACCCGATGGTTTCCTCGCACGCCCCGGCTTCCGGGCGGATCAAACGCACCGGGTAGCGAAATCCCAGCGCACCGGCATCCGACAGGCTGCCATACACGCCATCGTTCACATACAGCGCGTCGCCGCGACGGGCCTGCACCTGCACCACCACCGACGTGCCGGCAGCCACCAGCGCCCGGCCCGGCTCTGCCCACAGACGGGCACCGTCCAGGCCGAGACGGTCGAACCCCGCCTCGATCTCCGCAAAGAACGCGCCCAGCGGAGGCGGCTCCTGATCCGGGTACGCGACCGGAAATCCGCCGCCGACATCGACGACATCGATTTTCACGCCGGCCGCCGCGATTACCTGTGCGGTCAACGCCAAAGCGTCGCGCCAGGCCAGCGGATCCAGGCACTGCGACCCGACATGGAAGCTGATGCCCAACGTTGCCGAACAGGCACGCGCCGCGCGCAGCAGATCGGCGGCCTCATCGGCCATCGCGCCGAATTTGCCGGACAGGTCCAGCTTGGCGCCACCCTTGGGCAGCGCCAGACGCACGATCAGGCCCATCGCGCCGGATACGCCGGTCGCCGCCACTTCGGCGCGGATCTTCGCGAGCTCGTCGGCCGAGTCCAAAACGAAGTCGCGGACGCCGTGACGGCCCCAAGCCTCCCGGATCGCGCCGCGGGCCTTGACGGGGTGCATGAAATGAATGGTCGCATCGGGGAACATGTCGCGGACGACACGGACTTCCGGCAGCGACGCGCAGTCGAAATGCCGCACGCCACCGTCCCAAAGCGCACGCAGCACAGCCGGATCGGGGTTGCACTTCACGGCGTAAAGCACGTCGCCTGGAAAATCCCGCACGAAATCGTGCGCGGTCCGGGCCAGAGCGGCGGGGCGCAGGCAGTGGATCGGTTCTTCCGGCCGGTCGGTGGCCACGACCTGATCCACCGTGGGACGGCGAACAGGAAAAGCGGCGAACTGGCGGCGCAGCGGGGAAACCGCCGTACGGGTACGGGAGATAGCAACAGACATCGCATTCATCCTCGTGGACGCGCGAAAACGCGCCCAAGCAGAAACGGGGACTTCAGCCGAAACCACGCGCGATTGCGCCGTGGAGCCGGGTCAGACGATGCTGGTGGTACTTCGCATCGCTACGGTGCGGTCGGACATAGGCGTGTTCCTAAACGACCCCGGCCCACTATGACCGGGTCTATCGAAAAGGACGCGTTTACGTCGTTGCTGTGCCCGGACATCGGGCTCGCGGCACGTGCGGTTGCGTCACCGCCCCATTCAGAGGCGAGGAGCGCGATATAGGCTCAGCGCCCCCGAACAAGCAATGCATTTTTAGGGGGTGGCTAATCGTCTAGCGCATAGCTTGCGCGCCCAGCAGTGCAAGGTACTCCCATACAACCGTAGCGGCGGCCAATGCGGTGATTTCGGCCACGTCATAAGCTGGCGCGACCTCCACCACATCCATGCCGGCGAAACGGACGCCGCCCAGGCCGCGCAGAATCGCCTGCGCTTGCCAGGACGCGAGGCCGCCGATTTCCGGCGTCCCGGTGCCGGGTGCGAAAGCCGGGTCCAGCGCGTCGATATCGAAACTGAGGTAAGCCGGGGCGTCGCCCGCCACCGCCCGGATCCGTTCGGCCACCGCCGCCGGCGTGGCGGCATGGACGTCCTGCGCCGACAGAACCGTAACGCCTTGGCCTTTCGTCCAGTCCATCACTTCCCGCTGCACCGGGGAGCGGATGCCGATCTGGATCGTCTTGTGCGGGTCGATCAGCCCTTCCTCGATCGCGTGGTAGAACGGCGAGCCATGCGCGTAGGCCTGGCCGAAATTGTCCGGCCACGTATCGACATGGGCGTCGAAATGCACCAGGGCGACGGGGCGGCCGATCCGCCGGGTCAACGCGCGCAGCAGCGGAAGGGTAATGCCATGCTCGCCGCCCAGGGCGATCAGGTGCCCGATCGGTTCGGCCTGCGACTGGATCGCTGCCAGCGACCCCTGAATGTCGCCAAGCGCCAGGCTGAAATCGCCGATATCGGAAACGCTCATGCGCGCCGGCTCGATCCAGTGTTGCGGATGGTCGCCATCGGTCAGCATGCGGCTAGCGCGGCGGATGGCGGCGGGGCCTTCGCGGGTGCCGGAACGGTTGGTGGTGCCGATATCCATCGGGATACCGGCGACGGCATAGTCCGCCGCGGAATCGGAGCGTGAAACGCCCAGAAAGGAGGGCGGAACGGCGTAGGTTGGGATGGTAGCCATACAATCCTCGCGGGTGGGTACTTCGGGGACGGTCGATCTGCAGATCCGATATAGGCGAAGCATGGCAAGCAGTCGCGCGCCGGGTGCATGGCGGCGGCGGTGGTTATATCATTCTCAAATCACAATAGAATCCCCGCTCTGGACCGGATTCTCCCGGGTCGATGCTCTATGACAATGAGCCACCATCGTTTCGCATAGCCAGAAGTGTTCGCAAGCGAATACCCGGTCAGACACGAAGGGCGCAGTCAGCGAATCCAGCGACCGCCGCTGATGCTGCCGCCACGGTAACGGGCTTCGCACGGCCGCTGCCCTCACGCGAAATCGTCAACCGGCATCCGGGGCTTGATCGCGGCTTCAAATCGACCACCACGAACCTTTCACGCGGCGGCGCCGCCGTGATTTCAACCACGTCGGAGTTGGACCAACGATGGGAAGCGGTTCGCGCGGTATGACCGGCCTGGTGGCCATTCCGGTTCACCCGGGGCCGTGGTTCGACACACAGGTCGCGGTCTGAATGCCGGGGTGGCTTGCGGTGGCGCGCGGCGTTTGCCAATGCTGCGCCCGCACACCCCTAACCCAGGTCGATCCGCCCCCATGAGCGCCACCATCGCCGACTCGATCATGCCGGACAACGCGGCTTTCGCGATGCGCCTGGCCCGCAACATCAAGGGCGAGGTGCTGTTCGACAGATCTAGCCGGGGCCGGTACAGCACGGATGCGTCGATTTACCAGATGGAGCCGGTGGGCGTCATCGTGCCGGAAACCATCGACGACGTGGTGGCGGCGATGTCCATCGCCAGGGACGAGGGCGTTCCCGTCCTGGCGCGCGGCGGCGGCACCAGCCAGTGCGGCCAGACGGTGAACCGCGCGCTGGTGATCGATTGCTCCAAGCACCTGCGGCGTATCCTGCATGTGGATGTCGTGGCGGGGACGGCGCTGGTGGAGCCCGGCCTCGTCCTGGGCCACTTGAACAACGCCTTGCGCTCAGAAAAACTGTTCTTTCCGGTCGATCCGTCCACCCATGCCCGCTGCACCATCGGGGGGATGGCGGGCAACAACTCCTGCGGATCCAAGTCGATCCGCTATGGGCTGATGGCGGACAATGTGCGTGCGATTCAGGCGATCCTGTCAGACGGGTCGCAGCACCGGTTCGGGGTCGTGCCGGACTCGATCGGCGAGCGCACGCCTGCAACCATCGTGGATCTGATCCAGCGCCTGCGCGCGCTGGGTGTTGCGGAGGCCGAGGAAATCGCCGCCCGTTTCCCCAAGCAGCTTCGTCGGGTGGGCGGCTACAATATCGATGCGCTGACTCCGGCGGCGCGCGCGTCCGGCCGGGATAATCTGGCGCGTCTGCTGGTGGGGTCGGAGGGTACGCTGGCGTTCTCGGCGGCGATCGAGTTGACGCTGCATCCGGTCAAGCCGCGCAAGGTCCTGGGGATTTGCCAGTTCCCGACCTTTCGCAAGGCGATGGAGGCCTCCCGCCATATCGTCGCGCTGGACCCGGAGGCGGTGGAACTGGTCGATCGCACCATGATCGATCTGGGGCGGGGGATTCCGATCTATCGCGGCACGATCGACCAGATGTTGATCGGCGAGCCGGACAGCCTGCTGATCGTGGAATTCCACGGGCATGAGGATGGCCCGCTGCTGGCCAGGCTGGCGGAATTGGAAGCGCTGATGGGCGATCTGGGCTGCCCCGGCGTGGTGCGCGCGGTCGATCCCGCGTTTCAGGCCGATATCGCGGCGGTTCGGGAGGCCGGGCTGAATATCATGATGTCGATGAAGGGCGACGGCAAACCGGTTTCATTCATCGAGGATTGCGCCGTCGATCTGGCCGATCTGGCCGACTACACCGAACGGCTGAACGATGTGTTCGAGAAGCATGGGTCCAAGGGCACCTGGTATGCCCATGCCTCGGTCGGGTGCTTGCATGTGCGCCCGGTGCTGAACATGAAGGACCCCGCCGATGTCGCGAAGATGCGCAGTGTGGCGGAAGAGGCGTTTGCCTTGGTGCGGGACTACAAAGGCTCCCATAGCGGGGAGCATGGCGACGGGCTGGTGCGGAGCGAGTTCCACGAGCAGATGTTCGGCGAGCGGATCGTTCGGGCGTTCGGGGCGGTGAAGGATGCGTTCGATCCGATCGGATTGCTGAACCCGAACCGAATCGTGCATCCGCCGAAGATGGACGATCGGACACTGTTCCGTTACGGCCCCGGTTACAGTGCGACCAGCGACTTTAAGCCGAAGCTGGACTGGTCGGAACACCCCGGCCCGCTGGGCGGGATGCTGGGTGCGGTGGAGATGTGCAACAACAACGGCACATGCCGCGGTTTCGATTCGGGTACGATGTGCCCCAGCTACCGGGTCACTCGCGACGAGGTACATCTGACGCGCGGGCGGGCGAACA
Source organism: Pseudomonadota bacterium (assembly GCA_021805665.1). Lineage (GTDB taxonomy): Bacteria > Pseudomonadota > Alphaproteobacteria > Acetobacterales > Acetobacteraceae > Rhodopila. Next base: position 15,545 of record JAJZEV010000010.1, on the reverse strand, counting down.
CGCTGCGTCTGGGCCTGACCGGCCAGTTGGGCGCGGATGCGATGACGTCGGACGCGATGGCGGATGCGATGGCGCTGTGCGTGTCGTGCAAGGCGTGCAAGCGGGAGTGCCCGACCGGCGTCGATATGGCCAAGATGAAGATCGAGGTCACGGCGGCGCGCGCCGAACGCCACGGGGTGAAGTGGCGGGAGACGCTGATCGCGGAACTGCCGCGCTATGCGCCGTTCGTGTCGATGGTTCCTTCTTTGGCGAATGTGCGCAACTATTTGCCGCCGTTGCGCTGGCTGATGGAACGGCTGTTGGGGATTTCCGCGGCGCGCCGGCTGCCGAAATGGCGTAGCGACAAGTTTCAGGACAAAGAGGCCGACGCGCCGGAAGCCCCGCTCGGCGACGTGTATCTGCTGGCGGACACCTTCAATCGTTACTTCGAGCCGGAAAACCTGCGTGCGGCGGTCAAGGTTCTGAAGGCCGCCGGCTATCGCGCGATCGTTCCGAAGGCGGAAGGCCGGCCGCTGTGCTGCGGACGGACGTGGCTGGCGGTGGGGATGGTGGATAAGGCGCGCGAGGAAGCATCGCGGACGATGAAGGCCATGCCGGGCGATTTGCCGATCGTGGGGCTGGAGCCGTCCTGCCTGTTGACGTTGCGCGATGAGTATAAATCGCTGTTGCCGGGCGAGGCGGCCGATCGTTTCGCCGAGCGGGCGATGCTGTTGAGCGAATTCGTTGCCAAGGAAAAGCTCGATCTGGCGCTACGTTCCTTGCCCGGAACGGCCAGGGTGCATGGCCACTGCCACCAGAAGGCGTTCGGTGCGTTTCCCGATGCGCTGGCGATGTTGCGGCTGATACCGAAGCTGTCGGCCCAGCCGATCCAGTCGTCCTGCTGCGGCATGGCCGGGACATTCGGGTATCAGGCGGAAACCGAGGCTACATCGCGCGCGATGGCGGAGGCGGGGCTGCTGCCGGCGGTACGCGCGGCGGCGGAACACGATTACATCGTTGCGGATGGAACGTCCTGCCGGCACCAGATACGCGAGCTGTCGGGACGGGAGGCGATCCATTCCGTGCGCCTGATGGAGCGGGCGCTGGAGGAATAGTCGGGGGCGGTAAGTTACAGGGACTTCACCATGTAAATCCGGTCGAAGCCCTTTTCCGTCCGGCGGCCCTGTTGGATATATCCGCGCTTTGTGTAGATCGCGATGTTTTCGGTCATCAGAGAGTTGGTGTATAGCGTTACCGCCCGCCAGCCGCGCCCTGTGGCCTGCGCTTCGGCGAAATCCATCAGTTTTCGTCCGTAGCCGCTTCCCTGCTGGTCCGGGCGGATCGCGATGTTATCGAGCAAGAAACAGTCTGGCCCGTCTTCCAGCACAAGGACGCCGACGATTGTGTTGGCATCTTCAAGCACCCACGCCTGACCGGCGGCGATGCGGGCGTTGTAGTCATCCAGCATGGGACCGGGTTGGGTGCCGATGACCGCTATATACCGCTCATACGCAAGCAGAACCACGTCGCGCACCGCGGCGGCTTCCGCCGGGCGGGCGGGGCGGATCACTCCGCTGCCTGCATCAGGTCGGGTTCGGCGGCGGCTTGCAATCCGACTGCCTGGGCAAGCCGTTCCAGCCTGCGGATCACGCTTTCGCCGGCGAATACGCCGCTGTTCTGCCGTAACAGAAGTACCAAGCGAGGACCTTCGATCCGCAGCCGCGTGCCGGCCAGCAGGTCCTTGGTTCCGGCCGACAGAGTGTAGGCCAGCCGCAGGGCGATCCCAAGGACCTCGGCCCGGTTCGCGGTGTCGATGTCCAGCAGCAGGCGGGAGGGCCGCAGGAATGCCGAATCGGATTCCGCCTCATACCGAAGCGCCACCGCCAGGGCCAGGAACGCCCGCGCGTAGTGGTCCAGCCCGACGCCGGGCTGGCGCAGTACGCGCAGGTAGGCTTGTTCCGCACGGAATTCGGGATGGTCGTGGCTGCCGATATCGGACATCCAGCACATCGCCTCGCGCAGGTGGGCTTCTTCGGGCGTTTCACGCGGAAACAGCGGACGGGTCCATTCCACAAGTGCGGGCGGCAGGGACGGGTCGCGGCCATGGCGGTCAGCCATTTCCCAGGCTGCGCTTAGCACCGGATCCTGATTTTGAATGTCGGGTGGCATGCGGCGCATGAACCAACCCTCTCGCAGGCCGCTGGCGCTGAAGACCACGCGGCGGACCCCGGTGATTCGCAGCAGGCGTCGCAGCGCGGTGGCAGCGAAGGGCAGATCGTCGATCCGGCGGCGCGGCGCGCCGGGCAGGCGTTCCAGCACCTTGCGGGGCGCGGTGAAAATCAGGCTGGTCAGGTCGCGGGCGGCGTCGCGGCCGATGGTATAGTGATGCACCATGTTCAGCGGGTAGCTGGTCTGGGCCATGTGGATTCGTGCCAGCGCACGCCATGCGCCGCCGACGAGATAAAGGTCCTCGCCGATTGCCTCGCTGAGCCAGGGCACGGAGCGGAGGTCTTCGTCGGCGATTTGGCGGGCACGTAAAGGGTCGCCGAAGGAACGTTCGGCGAGTCGGATGACCCCGAGTTTGAGGGTTTGGGAGGGGCCGGGCATGCCGTCGGTCAGCCGCACGACTTCCAGCGAACCGCCGCCGATATCCGCCAGCACGCCGTTTGCCGCCGGTATGCCGCAGACGACCCCGTCGGTGGAGTAAGCGGCCTCCTCGATGCCCGACAGGATGCGGATGGGTACGCCGGGCATTCGGTCGCGCAGGGCGTCCACGAAGGCGGGGCCGTTATCCGCGTCGCGCACCGCCGCCGTGGCCAGAACCTCGAACGGGTCGGCCCCCATTGCCTTGGCGACCATGTAGTACCGCTGCATGACCATCAGCGCCCGGGCCACCCCTTCGTCGTCCAGCCGTCCGGTGGCTTGCAATCCCCGGCCCAGCCGCAGCACCGCCTTTTCGTTGAAGATCGGCATGGGGTTCCGGGTGTGGCCTTCATAGACGACAAGCCGAACCGAGTTGGACCCGAGATCGACGACGCCGCATCTTGGCAACGGGGCAGGCGGGGCAAACGGCATACATCAATCCTGTGTCAGCCTGTCCTGGCGCCGCGGCATGGGCACGGGGGCGGCGACCGCCGGCCCATGCAACGCCGAACCGCGCCCGGACAGGGACGGGTTAGTCATGAAATAATCGTGCGCCGACACCGGCTTCCGGCCGGGCGGGACACGGGTCCAGAGTCCATCGCTGCTGAGTTCCCAGGATTGCAGCGAGTCCTTCAGGTTGATCACCATGATCTGGTCCAGCACCTGGGCATGGACGGTCGGATTGTGAATAGGCACCAGGGTTTCGACCCGCCAGTCCATGTTCCGCTCCATCCAGTCGGCCGAGCTGATGAAAACACGCGCGTTGCGGCCGGGAAGGGTCTGGCCGTTGCCGAAGGCATAGATACGGCCGTGTTCCAGGAAGCGTCCGACGATGGATTTAACCCGGATGTTCTCCGACATGCCGGGAACGCCGGGCCGCAGGCAGCAGATGCCGCGGATGACCGCCATAACCTTTACGCCCGCGTTGGACGCGGCGTACAGCGTGTCTATCAGTTCCACGTCGGTCAGGCTGTTCATCTTCAGCCAGATGGTCGCGGGCTTTGCCTCCCGGGCGAAAGCGATTTCCTTGTGGATCAGCGCCAGCAGTTTCATCCGCGTCGTCAGCGGACTGAATCCCAGCTCCTCCATGATTTCCGGCCGAGCGTAACCGGTCATGAAGTTGAACAGGCGGGCTGAATCGCGGGTCAGTGCCGGGTCGGTGGTGAAGAAGCTAAGGTCGGTGTAAACCCGGGCGGTGATCGGGTGATAGTTCCCGGTGCCGAAATGGGCGTAGGAGCGGATGGCACCGGCCTCGCGCCGCACCACCAGGGACAGCTTGGCGTGGGTCTTCAGGCCGGTGAAGCCATAGACCACCTGCACGCCGGCGGCTTCCATCCGCCGGGCGAGGCGGATGTTGGCTTCTTCATCGAAGCGAGCGCGCAGTTCGACCATCGCGGTGACCGATTTGCCGGCTTCGGCCGCTTCGATCAGCGCGTTGACGATCGTGCTGTCGCGGCTGGTGCGATACAGCGTCTGCTTGATCGCGATCACGGCGGGATCCTGCGCCGCCTGTCGCAGGAACTGCACCACCACGTCGAAACTCTCATACGGGTGGTGAACGATAATGTCCTTCGCCCGGATGGCCGCGAAGCAGTCGCCGCCGAAGTCGCGGATTCGTTCGGGAAAGCGGGGCGTGTAAGGGGCGAACAGCAGGTCGTGGCGGTCTTCCACGATCATCTGCTTCATGTCTGCCAGGCCCAGCAGCCGCTGGCCATCATGGATTTCGTCGGGTGCGGCATCCAGTTCGTCGATGACGAGGTCACGCAGTTCCACCGGCATGCCGGCGGCGATCTCCACATGAATCGCCCTACCGCGGCGGCGGCGTTTCAGTGCGGTTTCGTAGGATCGGACCAGGTCTTCGGCTTCTTCTTCGAACTCCACGTCGGTGTCGCGGATGACGCGGAACAGGCCGTGGCCGGTCAGGCGGAAGCCGGGGAACACCCGATCGAGGAAAAGGACGACCAGATCGTCCAGCAGTATGAATCGAACCGGCGCGGTGGCTTCCAGGGTTGGCAGGCGGACGAAACGCTCCACCTGGCTGGGCAGCGGCAGCAGGCCGCGCATGGCGATACCGTCGGACTCGCGCACCAAGTGCATCGCCAGCACGAGGCCGAAGTTCGAGATGAACGGGAATGGATGTGCCGGATCGACGGCCAGCGGCGTTACCACGGGGAAAACCCGTTCCATGAAGACGGCGTCCAGCCAGGTTTTATCCTCGTCGGACAAGGTATCCGTGGCGCAGAGCGCGACGCCTGCTTCGCGCAACTGTTCCAGCAATTCCGCGAGGATGCGCTGCTGGTCGGACAGCAGGGATTCGGCGCGGGCCTTGATATCGGTAAGCTGCTGGGCGGCGGTGCGGCCGTCGGTGGATATCAGCGTGCCGCCGGCCTTGGCCTGGCCGATCAGGGCGGCGACGCGCACCGAGTAGAATTCATCCAGGTTCGACGCGCTGATCGACAGGAAGCGCAGCCTTTCCAGCAGCGGGTGGCGGGGATTTTCGGCTTCTTCGATGACGCGGTGATTGAAGTCCAGCCAAGACAGTTCGCGGTTGATGAACCGTTCCGGGCTTGTCAGGTCCACGGGCAGTTTCATCGGCCGTTCCGACCCGGGGCGGGCCGATTTGCCGTTCCTGGCGGTTGCCGGCTTGCTGACCCGTCGTCCGACCAGGTCCACGATGTCGGCCTTAAGCTCCATTTCCAATCCCCGCGGGAGATAAGAGGTCTTTATACAGGAAGCCGGGGCGATCCGACGAGGGGGCGGGTTCGGTTGGCGAAATTTCGTCGGCGCCGTCATCCTTCAGCACTTTTGCGGCCAGGGTGCGGGTTACCGGGCCGCCGGAGATCAGGTTTTCCCGGTCCAACCGCGCCACGGCTTCCCGCAGGGCGGACGGGGAGCGCGGGCAGTGGATCGCGATCCATTCCCGGGCGGGCTGTGTCACGATCAGTTGCCTGTCGGCGATCAGTCTTTGGAGCAGCGCGGCGAGCAGGTCATCGTCCGGTTCTTGTATTTCCGCGGCGGCGATGGCGCGCAGGCGGCTCGACAGATCGGGCAGGCGCACCGGCCAGCGTGCGGGGGCGATCCGGGCCGCGATCAACAGACGAAGGCCGCGGTCGCGGGCGGTGTTCAGCAGATGGAACAGCAGGGTTTCGTCGCGGACCAGATCGCCGTCGTCCAGCGCCAGGGCGCCGTGTTCAGGGAGCGTGTCCAGGTCGGCCAGTGTGTGGCCGGCGATTACGGTTGCCGAGGTTCTGCGTGCCCAGATATGCAACAGGTGGGATTTGCCGCAGCCGGGCGGTCCGAACAGTGCAAGGCGGCGGTCTGGCCACTCGGTGTCCAGCCAGGCACGGGCCGCGTGGTTCGACTCAGCCGGGATGAAGTCCAACGAATCGTAGCGGGGCTGGTGCTGGAAGGGCAGCGGCAGTTGGTTGGGGTCGGGCGGCATCAGGCCGAGGGCGGGTCCAGATAGAGCGGGCTTGTCAGATAGCGCCGCAGCCAGAACCGCGCCAGCACGCCGATGGTCGCCGCAACCGGCACCGCCAGCATCACGCCGAGGAATCCGAACGCGGCACCGCCGGCGAACAGCGCGAAGATGACCCACACCGCGGGCAGTTCGACCCGGTCGCCCAGGAAGCGCGGATAGATCACGTAGCTTTCCAGGATCTGGCCGACGATCAGAACCCCGCCAACCACGATCACGCCGCGCCACAGCGGATATTGCGCCAACGCCAGGCCGATCGCGGTAACGCCGCCGACGATCGACCCGACATAGGGAATGAACGACAGCAGCCCGGCCATCAGCCCGACGATCAGCCCGAGGTCCAGGCCGGCGATGGTCAGGCTGACGGCGTAGTATAAGGCCAGCAGCAGACAGCACAGTGCCTGACCGCGCACCCATGCGGACAGAATACGGTCAACCTCCCGAGCCTGGGCACGGATCACGTCGCGGTAACGGTAGGGTAGCCAGGAATCGATCGACCGGACAGCCTTGTGCCAGTCGCGCAGCAGGTAGAAGCCGACGACCGGGGTGACGATCGCGATCGACAGCAGATTGAAGATCGCGAATCCGCTGCCGATAACGCCGGTGACGGTGGACAGCAGGATGCTGAGCATCGATCCGGCCTGTCCGCTGACCAGGTCGCGCAGTTTGTCGTTGACGACATCGGGGCCGAAATTGTCTTGCAGGTGGGTGAGCATCTCTCGCGCCCAGCCTTGCACCAGGGTGGCGTATTGCGGGATGCGATGGGCCAGCAGGCCGATCTGGACGATGACCAGCGGATACAGCAGCAGCGCAAACAGAAGGACGCCGGCGACCACGCCGATCATCATCAGCAAGGCCGCCGCGCCGCGCGGCAGACCGAGCCGGACGAGTTGGGTAGTCGGCGGATCGAGCGCGTAGGCCAGGACCGCGGCGGCTACGAACGGTGCCAGCACGGAGGCGAACAGGTCCAGCATCACCCACAGGGCGACCAGAAGGCCGACGATCAGCGCGACGCGCTGGGTGCGGGTTGCATGAAACGCCGGCCCGGGCGGAACGGTGGGGGCTTCGGGTGGTCTGACGAAAACATCCTGGCGGTCGGCGGGCACGTCATTCCCCTCGGGCGGTGATCCAGACATAGGCGGCGCCGGAGGCGATGGTGCTTGTCACCACGCACCACGTCAGCACGGTGGTCAGACCCGGGATGGCCAGGCCGAACCCACCGTTCAGCAGGCTGGCCGCGATCAATACGATCTGCAAGACAGTATTCAGTTTGGAGACAGATAACGGCCGGATCGCGACCGGGTGCCCGGCCACGGTGAGCGCCACCACGCCGCCGACGATCACCAGATCGCGAAATACCACCAGTACGGCCAGCCAGCCAGGCAACAGGCCGATCGAGGCCAAGGTAATGTACATGGTTACCAGCAAAGCCTTGTCCGCGATCGGGTCCATCAGGGCCCCGACCGCATTGCCGCCATAGTGGCGGGCGAGCCAGCCATCAACGGCGTCGGACGCCCCGGCGGCGGCGAACAGCCAGAATGCGTCGCCGATGCGGTGCGCCACCACCAGCCAGAACGCCAGCGGGACGGCGCATAAGCGGCCGAATGTGACGATGTTGGCCAGATTTAGGATGCCGGCGGCGGGATTCGACTGCACGGCAGGATCATCGGGCATGCGGGGCATCCCTTATCCAGTGGATTGCAATCTGTGGCCTGCCCATGGTTTGTGTCTGCTTTCTTCCATCAACCGGCTCAGGATTGTGAAATTGCCATGACGACCGCGGATCACCAAGGCGCACAAGCGGCCGGCGGCCTGGACTACCGCGCCGCAGGCGTCGATATCGAAGCTGGCGACGCGCTGGTGGAGGCAATCAAGCCGCTGGCCAAAGCCACGACTCGGGCTGGCGTTATGGGCGGGCTGGGAGGCTTCGGGGCGCTGTTCGACCTGAAGGCGGCGGGATTTAGCGATCCGGTGCTGGTTTCCACCACCGATGGGGTTGGCACCAAACTGAAAATCGCCATCGAAACCGGGTTGCACGACACCGTGGGCATCGACCTGGTGGCGATGTGCGTCAACGATCTTGTGGTCCAGGGCGCGGATCCGCTGTTTTTTCTGGACTATTTCGCGACCGGTAAACTTTCCGTGGAGCAGGCGCGGGCAGTCATTGCCGGCATCGCCAGCGGCTGCAAGGAAGCCGGTTGCGCGCTGGTCGGCGGCGAAACCGCCGAGATGCCGGGGATGTATGCGGATGGCGATTACGATCTGGCAGGGTTTTCGGTCGGCGCGGCGGAGCGGGGGCATTTGCTGCCGCGGGCGATCGGCGAAGGCGATGTGCTGCTTGGGCTGGGCAGCTCTGGCGTTCATTCCAACGGATTCTCCCTGGTGCGGCGGATCGTGCAGGCCAGTGGGCTGGCCTGGGGCGATCCCGCACCATTCGCGCCGGATCTGAGTTTGGCGCAGGCGCTGATGGTGCCCACACGTATATATGTGCGGTCGATGATGGCGTTGCACCGCGTCGGCCTGCTGAAGGCGGCGGCACATATCACCGGCGGTGGGTTGCCGGGCAATTTGCCGCGGGTGCTTCCCGACAACACGGTGGCGGCGCTGAGCGCGAACTGGCCGGTGCCCCCGGTGTTCAACTGGCTGGCCCGAACCGGCAAGGTCGCGGCGGCTGAGATGCTGCGGGTGTTCAACTGCGGCGTGGGCATGGTGCTGGTGGTTTCCGATGCCGACGCAGCGGTTGCGATGCTGGAAGCGGCGGGCGAAACGGTAACCCGGATCGGGGTGATCGAGGCGGGCAGCGGATCGGCGTCGATTCGGATCGAACCGCCTGCCGGGTGGCTGGCGTGAAGCGGCGGGTCGCCGTCCTGATCAGCGGCCGCGGCTCTAACATGGAGGCACTGATCGGGGCCGCCGCCGATCCGGCGTTTCCGGCGGAGATCGCTTTGGTACTGTCCAACCGCCCGGATGCGCCGGGCCTGACGACGGCGCGGAGGGCCGGCATCGTGGCGGAGGCCATCGATCATCGGCCGTTCGGGCGGGACAGGGCGGCGCATGAGGCCGCGATCGATGCGGCGCTGCGGGCTGCGGATATCGATATCGTTTGCCTGGCGGGATATATGCGGTTGCTGACACCGTTTCTGGTTGGGGCGTGGCGGGGCCGGATGCTGAACATTCATCCGAGTTTGCTGCCGTCCTTTCCCGGTTTGGACACGCATGCCCGGGCGCTGGCGGCCGGGGTGAAGTTACACGGCTGCACGGTTCATCTGGTGACCGAGGAGATGGATGCCGGGCCGATTCTGGGACAGGCGGCGGTACCGGTGTTGCCCGGCGATACCGAGGACGATCTGGCGAAGCGGATATTGCGCCAGGAACATGTGTTGTATCCGGCCGCGCTGGCCGCGTTCTGCGCGGGGCAGCCAGCCGGGGCGCCGGACGGTTCGGCCTTTCTGGTCAATCCTCTGCCGCTGGTCCGCGATTAGGGTGCGGGCCTTGCCGCAAAGCGCCTGGTTGTCCTAGAAGATGCCGCTCTGTTTATGTCGCCTGAGGAAACACCATGGCCAGCCACGGCACTGCTCGTTTTAACGGACCCGAGACTATCGAAGCGCTGACCGTCGATCGGCAGAAGATGTGGTCCGGCTTTACCAGCGCGACGACTGGCGCGGTGATCTTCATGGTGGTTCTGCTGGTCGGGATGGCTGTGTTCCTGCTGTAAACGCCCACTGGCGAGGCGGCTTGCAGGCTCAGTTACCGCCGGACGCGGCGTGCATCGTGTACGGGCGTGGACGGTTATTGCGTCAACCGGCGGTTGGACAGCCGCTGTCTCGGCGGCGGATGGCGCGTCCCATGTGCGTCTGGGGCCATTGTATCCGCTGTCGCCGCAGAAGCGGCCCGACTTGCGATGTTCGCTCTTAATCGACGCTTGGGGCCGGTTCTATCCCGGCAGGTTTGGCGCGAACGATCTTGGGAACGGCGTCGCAATCCGCAAAGGTACAAAAAAACATTTTCTGTATAAAAATTATTTCGAAATTACCCTTGGGCTGCGGTGGGCGGTATCGGCCGATTAGATTTTCAGACGATGCCATAGCGGGATTGTCTGGCAAAGCGGACCTTTATCCGATCGCGCGGGTGTGCGGGTTGGTTTGTGGGATGGGGGTTTTCGCCTGATTTCGATGTTGGCGGGCATTTTGCATTGTCCCGCGCCTAATTTTTGAATCTGTCAGTCATCCGGATGGTGTTATTGCTTTGCCGGCGCCGCCGCGCAACCGAAGATTGTGATGCACGATCCTGCGCCAGGGCGATTCCGATTCTTTCATGGAATATTACGACTTGATGATTGCATGCCGCGGCAGCCTTGAAAAATTCAAGGTTTTCCCCAGTGGCGACCGGTTGCGCGGGTGTGCAAAAAAATGCATCTGCCGGAACATTTTGTTCTTGCCTCAAGCGCATCAGCGTATATGCTGCACATGCTCAAAAGTTAGTGATTGCTGGTTTCATCGTCCTCTGTGGTGCGGCTTGGTAGCTGCCCGGGGTTCTTGGCGCGATAGAGTGGTGATTATCTTCGTGATTGAGCGGCGCTTAAAACAGTTTCGTGGACGGAGAACGCAATGGCGGCTGCAGTCACTTTACCGGGTGGATCGGGTAGCTCGACCATAGCGGTCGGCGGTCCGGATCCAGCTAACCTCGCAAATATTATCGGAAACTACCTGACGACGGTCGCGGTTACGGGAACTCCGGTCTCAATCACCGGGACCACCACGAGTTTGCCGAGTGCCCCTGCTGTTTCCGGAACGACGGTCACTGAACTGGTTCTGACGGGTAGTGGTTCGGTCAATGCGTCGGTGCCGGGCGGTTACAGTTACGTTGTTGCGAACACCTCCACTGCGTCCACGCTGCAGGGTTCGAATGTCGCGATCGTCAGCGGCACTGCCGGTGGCACGTATTCGGTGACAGGCAACAGTTCGATCGCGGCAACGGGTGGCGCGAACAACATCACCGCTTCCGGCACGTTTGACGTTTCCGCCAATGGCACCAATACGATCGTCGCCAGTGGCAGTGGTTCGGTTTCGACGGGTAACGGCACCAGCACTATCGTTGCGACCGGCGGCAGTACCGACAAGACGACGATCAATTCGGCCGGCACGGACGATGTGGTGTCCACGGGTTCGACGGGCACATATAGCGTGACGATGTCCGGGACCGGCGGTGTGATCTATGCCGGCGCGGGCACTAACTCTGTGCAAGCGGCGGGCGTGCTTCAAAAGATCGGCTTTAGCACCGGCAACAACTCAGCCAGCCTTTCCGGCACGCAGGGGACGGTTTACGCTGGCTCGGGTGCCGCGAATGTCAATGCTTCCGGTACCAAGGCTGCTATCGGTGGAAGCACTGGCGCGCTGAACGTCACGTCAACCGGTGCTGGCACGGCGATTTATGCCGCTGGCGGTTCCACCTTCGCGGATATGACCGGCGACAACGATGTCATCAACGGTTACACTGGGGCGGTAACCGCGACCATGTCCGGTGCCAACGACTCTGTCGGCGGCGGCAATAATACCGCAATTTACGCTGTGACCATGACCGGCGCAAATGCCTATATCAGCGCCAATGCGAAGTCGCTGACAGCCGATATCACTGGCGCCCATGCACTTATCGGCTTGGGCGGCACGAACGGCTCCGCCAACGTTGCCAATATCACACTGGCTGGCGGCGGGGCGACCGTTTACGGTTCGGCCGCTACGGACTCTAATCTTTTCCTGACGGCTACGGCTGGCAGCGACACGATCGGCCTAGGGGCTGGTTCCGCTGCGGTTACGGCTTCCGGGACGAGCAACCTGACGATTAACGGCGGAAGCGGTAGCCTGAACTTTGTTGGCGGGGCCGGTAGCTACTCGATCACCGACGAACTGAATGCAACACTGTTCGGCGGTAGCGGCAGCAATATCACCTATAGTTCGACGACTGCCGACAAGGCGGTCTTCACGGCGGGTGCGGGCAACGAAACGCTGAATGCGGCGAATGCCCTTGGGGCCGATACGATGATCGGCGGCACTGGTTCGACGACCATGTCCGGCGGCGCGGGTGGTGCGGTGTTCCAATTCTCGACGCTGGCCGGTGGCGGTTCGACTACCATTACCGACTTCGCTGCGAATGATACATTGAAGCTGGTTGGGTATGGAACCGTCAATCCAACCGGGACCCAGGTCGGTACGAGTGTAGTACTGACGCTGAGCGACAAGACATCCATCACATTCCTGAACACCCAAGTGTCCACTGTCACCGCGCACACGACATCGGCGTAAATACCTTCCTCTGGGCTGCGCGTTTATCGTTACAAAAAAAAGGCCGATGTTCGCATTGGCCTTTTTTTCGTAGTTTTAGCGATACCGCAGCTGCATGCGTCCTGTGAGTCACCGTCGTCCGGTTTCGGTTGCAGCCCCTGTGTCCGGTATGTTACCGAGTGTTTAACTAAGGGGGCCTCGATTTGACCGACTCAAAGATGGATCGCGATTTCGTGATAGACGATCAGGGAAGTATTGGAGAAATCGTCAGTCCCGCTTGGCGTATGTCATCGCCTTCCACGGAAGAGAGCAGGCAAATTTTGGCGTGCCCAGCCTGCCGTAGGAGGTGCGATAGCCATACCGCTGATAATTTGACGGCGTGCGGTTCCTGTGGGCATATTTTCCAAACCGACATGAATGTGACTGTTTCGTACGATGCCAACTACGCGCATCAATACGATTCCAGACCGGTGCGGGAAATGTCGGAGGTCCGCTGGAATTTCATCCAATCATGCCTGAGTCTTCCCAAGGGAAGCCGGGTCTTGGATATTGGTTACGGCAACGGGGCTTTCTTGAAGCATGCCAGGGCGGAAGGCATGGATATCTACGGAATCGATCTGCACGATGAGGATTTCGGAATTCCGGTCGTTGACCTGGAAACAAATATTCATTTCGATTTAATTTGTTTTTTTGATTCTCTGGAGCATTTCCCGAATTTTCACCCGCTGCTGAACTTGCGCGCTTCTAACGTAATCGTGTCTATCCCCAGTACACCTGCATGGTTACTGTCTTCGCCAAACAGGTGGCGGCATTACAAGCCGGGCGAGCATTTGCACTATTTTTCCCGGCGCAGCCTGGACAGATTCATGCGCGACTGGGGCTTCAACGCTAAGCTGACTGAAGGTCATCCCGAGGACGCGCTGCGGGGTAAACTGACGATCGACGAGCAGATACTGGATAACATTTACACTGCGATCTATTCGCGTCCTTAGGCCGATTCGATGCCCTCCATCGGCAGACTGGCAGCGCGTGTCTATAAGAAAATCGGTCTCGGTGGAGCCCCGGCCGGGACCGTTCTGTTCGGTCTGCACAAGATTATCTACCGAGCAGTTTTTTGGCGGCGGTTTTTGTATGCGTCCGGACGCTCCCGCGATTTGGGAGCATTCGGGACATTCGCATATTACGACATCGCGGGACTGCGCAAAAGCCGGCCGGTGAATGGCTTGGCGCTGATCTTTTACCTGGGTGCTGGCGATTACCTGATGGCGACTCCGTTTATCGAGGCGTTACACCAGGCCTATCCGGATTTGCCGATCTGGGCGTTCGCATCCACCAGCACGGATGCCGTCAATTCGCCGCTGGTAGCGCACTTTCTTCGGACAAATCCGACGATCGACAAGGTTGTGATGTACCGCGGCCGGCCGCGGCGAATCTGGACGGAATACGATTTCAGCGATGCGTTAAAGGATGTTCCCAAGGATTTCGTTGTCCTGCCAGTAGTGTACGATTCGCATCCGGGTGTAGTCCACAGAGCGACATCGCTTTTGGAAACATTCAGACTGCCGGTCGACCTTCCAGTGGTCAGGCCGATTGCTTACCCGGCGGCAATGTCAGACAGAGCGCATGGCATATTGTCGGTAATTTTGTCCCGCGCGGGACGGGTCGCCCGCCGGGATTTGGTGTTTGTTCATTTCGGTGCGCGATCGTCCGGTTATGAATACCCGCATGTGCAGCAGCTTGTCGCGCGGCTATTGCGGCAAGATTACCTTGTGGCTAGTTTTTCGCCGGTCGGGTTACCCCATGACAATCTGATCGAGATAGATGTCACGACGATTACCCCCACCGACTCAATCGAGATACTGCGCGCGCTGCAAAACCAGCGGCAGCGGTTGGCCATGATCAGTGTCAACTCGCTGATGTGGCCGATATCGGCTGCCCTGAATATACCCAACCTGGGGTTGCATGTGTTCTGGGATCCATCGATCCACCAGTATCTCTATCCTAATATTTTCGTAATGACCCGGCGTTTTTATCCCACTGTTCCGTCCACCAGGATGTTCCTGGCGACGCCTTCCGACTATCGGGACCGCAACGCCGGGCGCGGCAATTCCCAGGAGTTTATAGATTACGACCCGGACTTCGTTGCTACATCGTTTGAGAGAATGCTTGCCGCGGTTTAGCCGGGGCGGCGCGACGATTGTCTCTCGACGCGATCAGATAAGCCGCATACCCTGACGACAGATAAAGTGGCGTTAAAAGCCACGGACTGGCAGGGAGCTTCCAAATGACGAATCCTCAAACCCCGACATGGGCGCGCCGTACGCTCATCAAATCAGGTCTTGCCCTTACCGCGCTCGCGGCTCCGCCGATTATCCGTGCGCGCGGGGAGGTGCCAGTGCGCATCGGCATGGTCGATCCGCTGACCGGCATCCTGTCCGCCCTTGCGGCAAGCGAGGTGGAAGGCGCCAAGTACGCCGTCGACCGTATCAACAAAAAGAGTGGCATCCTGGGCCGCCAGGTAGAACTGCTGGTCGAGGACTCGGCCAACGACGTCGGCACCGGCGTGCAGAAAACCCGCAAGCTGATCGAACGCGACAAAGTCGATGTCATTTTCGGCGACGTGAACTCCGGTATCGCCTATGCCATGTCGCAGGTGACAAGCGAACTGAAGGTTTTCCACATCGTTCCGGGTGGGCACACCGATCCGATCACTGGAACCGATTGCAAATGGAACGTGTTCCGCATTTGCAACACAACCTCGATGGACGCCGCTGCCGTTACAATCGACCTGGTGAACCGTTTCGGTAAACGCTTCTTCTTTATTACCCCCGACTATGCCTATGGCCACACGCTCCAGGACAACTTCGTCAAGAACCTGAAGGCGCTCGGTGGCGAGTATCAGGCTGAAATGTTGCCCATCAACACTTCGGATTTCTCGGCCAGCCTGATCAAGGCCAAGGCCTATAAGCCGAACGTGCTGCTGAACAACATGGGCGGGCTGGCGCAGATCAATTGTATGAAGCAGTTCACCCAGTTCGGCATGCAGAAGGAAATGCATCTCGGCGGTGCGTTGTTCGAACTTGAAGTGATCAAGGCAGTCCCGGCTGACGCGCAGTCCGGGTCCTGGTCGATGGAATGGTGGTGGAACCAGCCGAACGTGCCAGAGG
>JAJZEV010000197.1 GCA_021805665.1 Pseudomonadota bacterium | reverse complement strand
TCGACGGCATCCAGGACGGCGAACACCCCTACGCGATGGTGCTGAGCAGGCTGGAGGTAGGACTGGAGCTGGCCTGCGTGGTGTTGGAGGGCTGGGTACCGGCATCGTTCGCGTCGTGGTCGTTACGTCGCTGCTGCACCTGACCGCTCGGCACCGCGAACGAACTGGCTGACGCGGCCCTGGTCTGTTGCAGATAGGCCGCGGACGACGCGGTCGAGATTCCACCGATGCTCATATCGAACTCCTGTTGCTGTAAAACAGCGTCAGACTAACGGTGGAGGCTTAACGCAGGGTTAACGGCGGTCAGAAAATTGGCGCTGGCCGTTGGTGGAGGGAAAGCCGTCCACGAACGCCTCGGCTGGCCGCGAGCGAGCAAGCGCCTGACGCAGACAAGCCAGGCGATGCGGCCGATTGCGAAGCTGCCGCGGGCTCACGGGGTGTGGCGATCCAATCGAATCCGAACTGCTTCTTTCCGTCGCTGAGCAGTAATTCCGCGCGAAGGCCGGCGGCTTGCGGCGAGCCGTTAAACCGGGACCGTCAACGCGTCGTATTCGTACAGCCAGTCATAGCGCTGACTGACCTTGCCTGCCTCGAACTCCCGCTCCACATAGGCGGCGGCGCCTTCCGGGCTGCCCAACGCGGGATTGTGAAAGCGCCTGGCGTTGTCGGCGGACCCTCGTACAATGGCGGCGGTTCGTTGCAGGCGTGCGGCCTGATACCGGCCCAGCGCCTCGGCCGGCGGCGATCGTTCGAGACACCGAGCGATCACGGCGGCGTCCTCAAGGGCCATGTTGGCGCCTTGAGCGAGGAACGGCAGGGTCGGATGCGCGGCGTCGCCCATCACGCACACCCGCCCCTGCGCGAAGCGATCCAGCGGTTCACGCCCCGGGAGCGCCCATTTATAGGGCGTGTCGATGCATCGGACGATGGCTTTCACATCGTCGTGCCAGTTACGCAGGTCGTGCAGACATTCCTGTTGGGTGCCGGGCTCGTTCCACGATTCGACCCGCCAGTCGTCGCGCTCGACTATGCCGACGAAGTTCAGCAATTCGCCGCGCCGCAGCGGATAGGTCACCACATGGCCACCGACGCCAATCCAGTTGGCGCCGACCATGCGGCGTTGATGCGGCGGCAGGCGGTCCATCGGCACCAGTCCGCGCCACGCCATGATGCCGGTAAACCGGGGCGCCCCCTGCCCGAACATCTGGGTCCGGATACGGGAGTGAACGCCGTCGGCCCCAATCAGCAGATCGCCGGACGCACGCTCGCCATTGGCCAGGTGCAGCGTCACGCTGTCGGCTGTCTGGTCGAACCCGGCCACGGCGTTGCCGGTTTGCACCGCGTCGGGATCGGCCAGCCGCACCGCATCCAGCAGCACTTTGTGGAAGTCGCCGCGATGCACCATCCAGTACGGCGCCCCGAACCGCTGGACCGAGGTTTCGCCCAGATCGAACACCGGCCAGGTTTGCCCCGTGGTGCCGAGGCGGATTTCCTTGCCGGCGGCGGCACAGACCACCTGTTGCATCGCGGGTTCCAGACCCAGCGCGATGAGGATGCGGGTGCCGTTGGCCCCCAGTTGCACGCCGGCACCGACCTCTGTCAGGTCGTTGGCCTGTTCGAACACCCGCACGCGATGGCCGCGCTGAATCAGCGCCAGGGCGGCGGTCAGTCCGCCCAGTCCCGCACCGGCAATCAGAACGTCGGCCATCGGATGCCTTCCAGTCGTTTATCGGCCGCGGGGCCGCGGCCGGGTCAATGGATTGAATGTCCGCGGCGTGAACCGCGAACCGCGGGTTCGCCCTGCCGCCCGGTCAGGTACGGTCGGGCCTGGACGAGTCGCAGGTCGATGACGGGACTGGCAGGGCGCACCATTGGCGTCTCATTTCCCACCGATTGGGATTCCGGGACTGTTTTCGGGACTGTATCGGACAGCGCTTGCAGCATGCCGGCGGCGACGGCGCGACGGGTCCGTTCGTCGCGGGCGGCGTTGCCGGGGGTCGATTCGCGCTTGCGGCGCCGCTGCTGTTCGCGGAGCAGACAATCGAGGACGGCCAGGGAAATTCTGACCATCGCGGCGTACTGGGCGTTGAGGCCGGCTACCACCGGGGCGTCGTCCGCATGAAGGCCGATCAGTCGAAGGATGTGGTCGGCTTGTGCCCTGGCGGCGACGCACTGGGCGGCGAGGTCGGCCTCATTCGCATTGCTCGGCGCGAGGGCGGCCAAGCTGGCCAAAGCGGCGCGGTCTCTGGCGAGGGTTGCTTCCGGGGTGTCCTCCGCGGGTGGCGGAAGAAGCGCAAGCAGGGTTTGAATCAGGTGGCGGTGCGCCCGGGCATCGAGATCTATTGGTTGGTTTGGCGGGTTTGTATCCATGGCCAGGTTATTAGCGGAATATAGGAAATTAGTCAATACCCTTCGGTTGACGTGTCGGTTCAGCCTGATCCTCCGCAAGCGTCGCGCCTCTCCCACCCGGCTTTCCCCGGGCTGGTTATGCTCGACTCCCCTTGTGGACATGAACGCAATCCCGGCCGAAACGGCTGCCAAGCCAGAGAGCGATCGTACGGCCAGTCGCAAGGGCACTCCGACGATAAGGATGGACTTGATCCCGCGCGACGAGCGCCGCCGACACTGGACGACCGGGCAGAAGCAGACGATCGCGGCGCAAAGCCTGGACCGGGCGCGTCTCCAACCGACACGGCCCCCCGCACGGCATCGGCGCCGGTCCGCTTTATTCGTGGCGATCGGCCTTGAAAGCCGCCCCGCCCGGTGCCGCGACCGGAGGCTTCAGCCGCATGGGCCAGATCGTCGGCCGCGTGCCGCGCATGCACCGGATCGGGACCCCGGACAGGTCGATGTCGTCCGCCGCTTCGGCAACAAGGTCTGTTTAGGCGACCCCACCCGCCCCGACCTGCTGCGCGCGCCTTGCGCCCAACAGGCGAGACGGCCGATCGTGGCGCCGGATGACAGGGACGCTGTTCTTCGCACCGTCGAAGTCGCCAGGCGCAACGTCCCCAACCTTCAGGTCTTCGCCCGAACGCGAAACCGGCGGCACGCGCATCTGCTGATGGACCGGACTGTGGATGGGCTGGTGCGCGACACCTTCCACTCCAGCCCGGGGCTGGCGGAGGACTCCCTGGTCGCGCTGGGCATTCCGGCCGAGGACGCGGCGCAGTCCGTCGCGTTGTTCCGGGACCACGACGAACGGAACTCGATTGAGGCGCAGGCGATCTATCGCGACGAGAAACAGTTGATCCAAAGCACGCGGCAGGCGGCGGAGGAACTGACGTCGCTGTTTGAGGCGGACCGGCGGGGGGAGGCTCGGTGAGGTTAAGTACACCCGCAAAACCGTAACTTAGGGGGATTTGATGAACGAATGGCCGGGCCAGCGGATGCGAAGAGCGGACATTCGTTCTGCCGGACTAGTCAGCAGGTCCCGACCCAAGCCGGTCGCCAGACCGCTAACGAGTGATCCCAGAAACAGACGTTCAGCGACACCTGGACGCGGCACTATGCGGTCTGACACCGCCCATGAGGTGTTATGGTAAGCGACGGCGCGGCAGGGCAATTGCATTTGGATTTTTTGGTGCCCGAACAGCCTCTCCGGCACCTGATTTCTGGGCCTCCGGTCGAGTTAGAGCAGCCCGGACGCAAATTCGCCTGTAGTGTTCCAAATGCGATTCCCCTGGAATGGGCGGCGTATGCGGTGGACTTTGGTGAGGGAATTAAGCAAATCTTGCAAAACAGTAACGTCAGAAATAGTCGGCTCTGGTCAAAGGAGTGCATGGGATGAGTAGGCCGCCAAGGAAAGCAACAATTACTCTGGACGCAGCCCAGGCTGCTGACTTACGGGCACCATGGAACGGCGCTGGTGGATTTCAGACGCTAGGCCCCGCACTGGCGGGCCGGCTTAACCGTACAAACGAGATTGAGTTAGATGATGAAGAAGTTGGCATCATCATCCGGCATATGAGTTACGTCAGCAGCGGTTTCCGTGACCGGGTGAGGCACATTTTCCGCAACCACCTAACGGCCTTGATGAACGTCCCTTAAAGACGATGGAACATTGCTTACCGACCTGTTGCCCTAACACGCACAATTCAAAACTTTCGGAACAAATCCTTGATCGCGTGATTTCAACGCGGTAGAGTGTTCCGAAAGATATGACCGAAACACACCCCGATTCCCGCCGCGTTGGCTATGCCCGCGTCAGCACCGCCGGGCAGACGCTTGACGCCCAGCTTGAACAGCTTCGGGCGGAGGGATGCACGCCCATCTTTCGGGAACAGATGAGCGGCGCACGCGCCGATCGGCGCGAATTGCTGCGCATGCTGAAATCCCTTGCCCCCGGTGACGTGGTGACGGTGACGCGTATTGACCGCCTGGCCCGATCGACCTTCGACCTGTTTGGAATCGTGAAGCAGATCGTGGACGCCGGAGCGCAATTCCGATCACTGGCCGAACCATGGGCCGACACATCGACCAGCACCGGCCGCTTGATGATCGCCGTGCTTGGCGGGCTGGTCGATGTGGAGCGCGATCTTATCCGCAGGCGCACGTCGGAAGGCCGCAACCGTGCCAAGGCGCGCGGGCAGCATATGGGCCGCAAACCTAAACTCACGGTGCAGCAGCAGGCCGAGGCTCGGCAGCGACGCGCCGAAGGGGCAACACTCCGGGAACTTGCCGACAGCTATAATGTCGGCGTGGCCACGATATCGAGGCTGGGCGCGTGACTGAGAGCCAAGTGACGGTTGCCAGTCCGCTGATTCATCCGATGCGCTATATGAGGACACGGCCATTCGCCGAAGATGCTGTCCGCGCATACATGCGTTCATGCGGTCGCGGAATGCCTACATCCAATCTGGTAGAAATTATCGGCGACCTGGTCATCTCAGCTTTCAATCTCGCCATCGAGAAGGTGCCACGTGAAAAGCGGCCTCAACGGGCAATGGCGATGGTGACGCAAGAAGGAAGCTTGGCCGTGCATGTCGGCAGGTATTCCGCGTTCGGGCGGAATATCTATGTGATGTCTCCCAACCTTCTGGCCATGCTCGATCACACCGACCTCGATTCCGTTCGGGTGAGTGATATCCGCTTGCCGTTCGACGCCTTCCACATCTCGTTCGCTGATAATTTTGACGGCTCACTTCCTGGCCCACCAAACCGCATTGATGGGTAAGCGTCCGGTGTTCCCCGTGTAGCGAAGCGTGCGGCGTCCGGTGATGTTGTTGATCTCTGGAGGTTGTCTCTGGACTCCAGAAGGAGGCATCTTTGGCGGACGTAGACATTCTGAGTCCTTCGG
>JAJZEV010000254.1 GCA_021805665.1 Pseudomonadota bacterium | reverse complement strand
GTCCAAGGCGACACTGTCGGACCTGGCGGATTTACGGCGCAACGGCTGGGATATCGACATTCAGGCGCATGTTCACCGGGGCGGCCGTGTTCTTGGCATCTGCGGCGGCTATCAGATGCTGGGAAGGATGGTCGCCGATCCGGATGGCGTCGAGGGCCATCCCGGCAGCATGCCAGGTCTCGGCCTGCTCGATGTCGAAACAACCCTGACCAGGGAGAAGACGCTGATCGAGACCACCGGACTATCCGTGGCCGATGGCGCGCCATTCCATGGCTATGAGATGCATGTCGGCCAAACCGATGGTCCGGACTGCGCCCGTCCGCTTCTGCGCTTCGCCGATGGCCGTTTGGACGGTGCGATGTCGGCCGACGGGCGCGTGCGCGCCACTTATGTGCATGGCCTGTTCGCCGACGACCGGCAGCGCGGCGCGTTCCTAGCCTGGATCGGCGGGACCGCCGCCGGGTTTTCTTATGAAGCGGAAATCGACCGGGTCCTTGACGCGCTGGCCGGCCATCTCGCCCGGCACATCGATCTCGACCGGCTGATCAGCCTCGCCCAATAAGGACGATCGCGAGAAGCAGCAGCCAGGACGTTACGCAAGCAGCGCGGAACAACCGAAGCGCGCGGCGAATATCGGCGGCATTTGCGTCCCGACGCCCGTCCCCCATGAAGGCGTCGTCAACGGTCTCCTCGCCATAGACCCGTGGCCCCGCCAGTTTCAGACCGAGCGCGCCGGCCATAGCGGCTTCGGGCCAGCCGGCATTGGGCGAACGGTGACGGGACGCGTCCCGCCAGACCGCCCGCAGCGCACCGCCCGGCGAGGCCCCGATAGCAGCCGCGCCAACGACGAGGAAGCAAGCCGCGAGGCGGGACGCTGGCAAATTGATCGTATCGTCGAACCGCGCCGCGGCCCAGCCGAAAGCAGCGTAGCGCGGCGTTCGATGCCCGATCATGGAATCCGCCGTATTCGCTGCCTTGTAGATGGCCGCACCGGGCAGTCCCGCGACCGCCAGCCAAAAGGCCGGAGCGACAATGCCATCGGAGAAATTCTCGGCCAGACTCTCGATCGCCGCTCGGGCCACGCCGGCTTCATCCAGCCGGTCCGGATTGCGGCCGACGATCATCGAAACCGCCCCGCGGCCAGCCGCTAACCCGTCCCTATCCAGCGCGTCCGCCACGGCGCGGACATGGTCATGAAGACTGCGTTGGGCGAGCAGACTGCCCGCCCCCAGGACCAAAAGCCCGGTTCCGATCAGCCCGAAGGCGAACGCCCGATCAAGCGCAATCGCTGCTGACCCGGTGACGCCCAACAGCGAGGCAAGGGTAAGAACCCCCAGCAGGCGGCGCCAACCGGCTGGCAGGTTTGTGCGGTTGAACCGGCTTTCCAAAGCAGACAGCAGCGCGCCCATCCAGGTGACAGGGTGCCCGATGGCGCGATAGACGAAAGCCGGGTAGCCGATCGCCGCTTCTGCCAGGAGAGCGGCGAGCGCCATTTCAGTATTGGAAACAGGGTGCATGGAGAGGTGCGGGACAATACCGGAGGCCGCTGCCGGGTTACGGTATCACGGCGGGAACATCAATGGCGCCCGGCACCAGTTCCCGGATGCGCCGCAACCATGGATCGACCTCTCGACCGGGATCAATCCCCTGCCCTATCCGATTGGCGCAATCGCACCGGGCGTGTGGGCCAAACTGCCGGAGTTATCCGCCGTGGCGGCGCTAGAAGCGGCGGCGCGAACAGCCTATGGGGCCGGTCCGTCAACGGACATCGTGGCCGCGCCGGGCACGCAGGCGCTGATACAGTGGCTGCCTCGGATCTTCCCCGCGCGGCGCGTCGGCGTCCTTGGCTTCACGTATGAAGAACACGAACGGTGCTGGCGGGCCGGCGGCGCCGAAGTCACGACGGTCACGGCGCTTGCCGATCTGGCCGCGTTCGATGTCGGCATCGTCGTCAACCCCAACAATCCGGACGGACGGACCTACCCGCCGGAAAGCCTGGCAGAAACCGCTGTATCATTTGCGGAAAAGGGCGGCCTACTGGTTGTCGATGAAGCGTTCATGGACGTACTCGGGCGGCGGAACAGCTTAGTGCCCCGTTTTCCGGAAGCTGGAGCCCTCGTCCTGCGGTCGTTCGGCAAGATTTATGGACTTGCCGGACTTCGGCTTGGTTTCGCAGCGGCATCGCCCGAGGTTGGTGCAATACTGCGCAGGGCGATCGGGCCCTGGGCAGTCTCCGGCCTGGCACTTGAGATTGGCCAACGCGCGCTGACGGATGAGTCCTGGCTCACTCGGGCCGTGTCCCGGCTATGTGGTGAGGCCAACCGGTTGGATGGGCTGCTTCAGGCGGCCGGATTCGAGATTGTCGGCGGAACACCGCTGTTTCGGCTGGCACAGCACAAGGACGCGCCCCGTTGGTTCGAATGGCTGGCGCACGCCGGCATCCTAACGCGGCCTTTCAACGCGAGGCCCGACTGGCTGCGCTTCGGTATCCCGCCGGCACTGGCGGACTGGGATCGATTGGAGGCTGCGATTCACGATGGCTGCACGAGACAGGCGACCGGCGGCGTCGAAGCAGGCGATGAAGCCCTCGATCATGCTCGTTGAAGGTGATTGCCGCACCGGAGACGTTTGCCGGCCCGAACCAGGAGCCTAATCGCGATCTGGTTCGACGCGTAAGGGCCTTCTGAACAAGCGGAGCAGCCTCCCCTCGCGGTCAGTGAAGCCGGCTCGATGGACAACCCAAGCCGGCACGTCCAGCAAAGCGTACAAAGTCTGGACGCGAGCTACTCCAACGCCTCCGGCCGCATCCCCTTCGGCAGACTCGCCAGCGACTCCGTCGTGTCGAAATCGCGCAGCACGGCGTCATCCGCCATCTCGACCTCGCACACGAACTCGCTGTGCCTGCCGGCCAGAAATCTGGCGCCGGAATCGCCGCCGATTTCCAGTATCTCGGGGAAGAAACGTTTGTCCCACAGCATCGGGTTGCCCTGCTTGCCCCGAAAGGTGGGCAGCACGATCAGGCGGCCTTCATCCGGGCTGTACATCGACAGCAGGCGGTCGATCATCCGCCCGGTGACCAGCGGCATGTCGCCCAGGCACACGATTGCCGCCGAACATTCCGGCGGCACCGCGGCGATCCCGGCCTTCAGGCTGGCGGACAGGCCCTCGGCGTAGTCCTGCGCATGCACATACCTTACTGGTCGCCCGCCCAGCGCCTGTTCCACCTGTTCGGCCATATGCCCGGTGACAACCATGACCGGCCTTGCCTTGGACGACAGGACGTTGTCCACCACGCGGGCGATCATGGCTTTGCCCGCCTTGTCGGTCACCAGCAGCTTGTTATGCGGCGCCATCCGCCGCGATCGCCCGGCCCCCAGCACCACTGCCGCGATGATCGGCGCACTGCGCGGCGCGGCGCCGGACCGAGGCGTGGCGGGGGCTTTCTCGCGCGGCATCGGACGGCTTTCCATTTCCTTCAGCAGCCCGCCGACGCCCATCGACATCATATCGCGCGGCGTGATTTCGATCCCGGCGAACAGCCGGCTCAGCACGAAATCGACGCCGTTCAGGCTGGGGCTGCGTGCGCATCCGGGCAGCACCAGCGCCGGTGTGCCGCCGATGCGGCCCAGGCAGATCAGGTTGCCGGGATCGACCGGCATGCCGAAATGCAGGATTTCCCCGCCCGCCCGCACGATGCCTGACGGCCCGACATCGCGCCGGTCCACCACGGCGGACGCCCCGATCGTCAGCAGCAGTTCGGCGCCCTGGTCGAGCAGCGAGTTCAACGCCTGCCCGATCGCGTCGGCATCGTGCGCGCAGCGGATCGGCGGCAGCAGCGATCCGGTCAGCGCGGCCACCCGCGCGTCGGTGATCGCGATGGTCTTGTCGGTCACGCTGTCCTTCAGACCGGGCAGTTCGCTGACGACCAGCCCGACCTTCATGTGCCGGAACGGATGCAGGGTCAGCGGACTGCCGCCCTGCCGAGCCATCGCCTCGGCCACCGACAGGACGTTGCCAGGGACGGAGAACGGCACGATCTTGATGGTGGCGACAAGGTCTTTCGCCGCCACCACGGTATAGTCCGGCAGGGTGCCCAGCGTAAGGGCCTCGTCGATGGTGTTCAGGCGGTCGATGCGTCCCGCGTCCACCCGCAGCAGGCCGGGGGCTTCGGCCACCAGATTCACCCGGCCTGTGGCGGCGCGGGACCGGGCGATCAGTGGCGACAGCAGCGGCGTCGCCAAGCGATCGGCGGCGATATCCTCCGGCACGTCGCCGGGTTCCAGCCGGGCGCAGATCACCTCTTGCCGGCCGGCGGCACGCAGGGCCTCGATCGCGGCTTCGTCCAGCAACGAGCCCTTGCGGATCATCCGTTCGCCGACCTTCTGGCTGTGCGCCATGATGCCGCCGCGCGCGTCCTCCAGCGAGGCCGGACCGAATTTCATACCGAGGATTTGGGCGGCAGCGGGGCGTTGCGGCGAACACCGACGATCTCGGCGATGATGGACAGGGCGATTTCGGGGGCGGTGACGGCTTCGATGTTCAGGCCGACCGGGCCGCGGATTCGCGACAGGGCGTTGTCCTGGTGGCCGAGGTCGCGCAGCCGCTTCAGCCGCGCGGCGTGGGTGCGGCGCGAACCCAGCGAGCCGATGTAGAACGCCTGCGATTTCAGCGCGCGATCCAGGGCGGGATCGTCGAGCTTCGGGTCGTGGGTCAGGGTGACGACGGCGGTGCGGCTGTCCGGGGCGAACTTATCCAGCGCCTCATCCGGCCAGTCGGTGGAGATTTCGACGCCGGGAAACCGCTCATCGGAGGCGAACGACCGGCGGGGATCGACGACGGTGACGGAGAACCCGCACGGCACGGCGAACGGCACCAGCGCCTGGGCGATGTGAACGGCGCCGACAACGATCAGCCGAAGCGGGGGGTTGTAGGCTTGCAGGAACCAGTCGGTTTCGCCGAGCTTCACCGTGCCGCTTTCGTCGCGGTCCAGCGCGCGTTTGGCGGCGTCGTTCAGGTCGGCGGGGGCGTCGGAGGCGGGCAGCAATTGTTGTTCGCCGGTCGGCAGCCGGGTCGCCAGCACGATGGGCTGTTTCGCACCCTTGGCCTGTTCGAGTGCGGCAAGGATTTCTGGGGTCATGGTTGGTTATCCCGGGACGTTGTCAACGATGGTACGCAGATCTGGCCACCCCGCCCGGCCATGCGGGGCGGGGTGGGGTGGGGTGGCCGAATCCCTAGTTCAGCCGCTCGACAAACACCTTTACCTTACCACCGCAGGCCAGCCCGACTTCCCAAGCCTTTTCGTGGCTCACGCCGAAGTCCAGCAGTTGCGGACTGCCGCTTTCGATCGTCTTC
>JAJZEV010000216.1 GCA_021805665.1 Pseudomonadota bacterium | reverse complement strand
GTTGGCCATCCGGGCGCACCGCCGCGCCGAAGATGACGATGGCCGCATCGTGGTCCGCCGGGTTGACTTTCATCGGCCGGGTTTCCCATGCTCCGGCTAACGGAGGAAGCCATGAAAATGCTGACGGCGGCCGCGGTCCGGCAATACCGGCACCAGGGCTACTATGCACCGGGTCGCGTCATGGCCGGGGCCGAGGCCTATGCGCTGCGGGCCAGGCTGGAGGATTTCGAGGCCGACGCCGGAATCCTGGCCGGCAAGCTGCGGCACAAGTCGCATCTGCTGTTCACCTGGCTGAACGATCTGATCCATCATCCGCGCATTCTGGATGCGGTGGAGGACGTGCTGGGTCCGAACATCCTGTGCTGGGGCAGTTCGTTCTTCATCAAGGAGCCGAGCAATCCGGCGTTCGTGTCGTGGCATCAGGATTCCACCTATTGGGGGCTGGAGGCCGCCGACGTGATGACGGCCCGGGTCGCGCTGTCGGACAGCACCGCGGCGAATGGGGCGATGCGGGTCATTCCGGGCTCCCACAAGTTGGACCAGGTGGCGCATCGCGATACGTTCAGCCCGGACAATCTGCTGAGCCGCGGGCAAGAGGTGATGGTCGATGTCGATGAGCGGCAGGCGGTGATGATGCCCCTGCGGGCCGGGGAGATGTCGCTGCACCATGTGCGGCTGATCCATGGGTCCGATCCCAACCCATCGGACATGCGCCGGATCGGGTTCGCGATCCGTTACATCCCCACGACGGTGCGGCAGGCGGCGGGTTCCAGGGATCACGCCACGCTGGTGCGCGGTGTAGATACATACGGTCATTTCGAACCGGAGCAGCGGCCGGATGCCGATATGTCGCCCGGCGCCCTGGCCTGTCATGCGGCGGTGACCGGTGCGCATGCGGCAATACTGATGCGCGACACCGGTAAACAAATGCGGGCCTGAACCCTGGTCCCGCCCGGCTTTATCGACCGGGAGTTCCGCTGTAAGCACGATCCAACGTATTGAGGGAAACGACACATGGGTAAGCGTATCGCGGTCATTGGTGCCGGAGCGGTTGGCGGTTATGCGGGTGCCCATTTGACCGCGGCCGGGCATGACGTCACCCTGATCGATGCCTGGCCAGAACATGTGGACTACATGAAGGCGAACGGGATCGAGATTTTCGGCATGACGCCGCAGGAGCGTTTGTCGGTCAAGGTCAATGCCATCCATCTGACCGAAGTGCAGAATCTGGCGAAGCAGAAGCCGATCGATATCGCATTCGTTGCGGTCAAGTCGTACGACACGATCTGGGCAACGACGATGATCCGGCAGTATCTGTCGGCCTCGGGCTGTGTGGTGTCGATGCAGAACTGTATCAACGAGGAGCGCGTCGCCAGCGTTGTCGGCTGGGGCCGCACGCTGGGCTGCATCGTGACCGGTGGCGTGGGCGTCGATCTGTACCAGCCGGGGCATATCCGGCGGGGATACGCGAAACGGGCCGATATCACCTCGTTCTACATCGGCGAACCCAGCGGCAAGATCACCAAACGGGCGCGGGAAATCGCGGAGATCATGGCGAGCGTCGATGCGTCCAAAGCCACGGACAATCTGTGGGGGGAACGTTGGACGAAGCTGTGCGTGAACGGCATGCGTAACGGTGTGTCGGCGGCGACCGGCATGGGCGGCAACGCGCGGGACAACCACGCGGCGGTGCGGCGCATCTGTATCCAGTTGGGCGGCGAATCTGTGCGGGTTGGCCAAAAGCTGGGTTACAAACTTGGGAAAGTCGGTGCATTGCCGTATGAGATGCTGGCTGAGGCGATGGAAGGCGATGCCACGTCCTATAAGGAAATCGAACGGCTGATGACCGAGGGCGGGGCCGGGCAGGCGGAACGCAGCGACTATCAGCGGCCGTCCATGGCGCAGGATATGGAAAAGGGCCGTCGCACGGAAATCGAGTTCATGAACGGGTTTATCGCCAGCGAGGGCGCCAGGGCCGGAGTACGGGCGCCTACGCATGAGATGCTGACCCGCCAGGTATTGCGCGTCGAGCGCGGCGAAATCCCCGCTCGGCCGGAAAATATACTGATAAATACTTAGGAATTTCGGGCGCGTGCCGGAGTCCAGCCAATCCCGACAGGCAGCGGGAGTGGCACTTGTCCCGCACGTCATGCCCGAACCGATCAGTGCCTTCGTCGGAGCAACCGAGGAAACGCGGATGGCCGGAACAAGCCCGGCGATGGCGGAAAGTGGCCAGCGAATATCTCATGGCCCCCGCCCGCGGCAGCCCCGACGAAAGACTACGGCAGGTTCTTGTGCGATCCGTCGCAACGGGGTGCATTGCCGGTTGCCTTGCAGCCGCAGAACCCGACCGTTCCGGACTCGATCGCATCGAACTTCATTGGCGAAAACGCCGAACCCTTGTGCGACCCGTCGCAGAACGGCTGCTTGCTGCTCTTGCCGCACGCGCACCACCAATAGGACTTTCCGGCCTCGACCTCGACTTTGTAGGAGCCCTTCTGGGCAACGACCGGCAGTGATTCGGACATGGGTTTCTCCCTGGTATAGTTATGGCTAAGCACGGGTGGTTTGCCCCCGCATACTTGTGCGGGGGTACCGTAGCTGGATTACGCCGCGACCGCCAAGCCCGCCGCGATCGTGAACGGCGCCTCGGTCTTTTCGTGCAGTTCTTCAAGCGTCACGCCCGGGGCGATATCCACCAGCACCAGGCCGTCGTCGTGGCCCTTGGCGGTCACTTCGAAGACGCCCAGGTCGGTGATGATCAGGTCCACCACGCCCGCGCCGGTCAGCGGCAGGTTGCAACGCTTCAGCAGCTTCGGCTTGCCGCCGGCGGTGTGTTCCATCAGCACCACCACGCGCCGCACGCCAGCCACCAGGTCCATCGCACCGCCCATCCCCTTGACCATTTTGCCGGGGATCATCCAGTTCGCGAGGTCGCCGTTTTCCGCCACCTGCATCGCACCCAGGATGGAGATGCTGATGTGCCCGCCGCGCACCATCGCGAAGCTGGCGGCGCTGTCGAAGAAGCTGGTCGTCGGCAGTTCGGTGACGGTCTGCTTGCCGGCGTTGATCAGGTCGGCATCCTCCTCGCCCTCCCACGGGTAAGGGCCGATGCCCAGCATGCCGTTTTCGGACTGAAACATGATCGACATGCCGTCCGGGATATGGTTTGCCACCAGGGTCGGGATGCCGATTCCCAGGTTTACGTAGAAACCGTCCTGCAGTTCCCTGGCCGCGCGGGCGGCCATTTGGTCACGGGTCCAGGCCATTTGTTAGCTCCTTTTCCGTACGGTGCGTTGTTCGATTCGTTTTTCTATAGAATCGAGTTTGACGATCCGATCGACGAAAATGCCGGGGGTGATAATGTGGTCCGGGTCGAAGCTGCCGGATTCCACCATTTCCTCGACCTGCACCACTGTCAGTTCGCCGGCTGTGGCCATCATCGGGTTGAAGTTCCTCGCGGTCTTGCGGTACACCAGATTGCCCTCGGGGTCGGCCCTCCAGGCGTGGATGATCGCCAGGTCGGCGCGCAGGCCGCGTTCCTGAACGTACATCCGTCCGTCGAATTCCTGCTGGACCTTGCCCTCGGCGATCTGGGTGCCGACGCCGGTCGCGGTGAAGAACGCCGGGATTCCGGCGCCGCCGGCCCTGATCCGTTCGGCCAGGGTGCCTTGCGGATTGAACTCGATCTCCAACTCGCCGGCCAGGTACTGCTTTGCGAAGGTGGCGTTTTCACCGACGTAGGAGCTGATCATCTTCCTGACCTGCCGGGTTTGCAGCAGCAGCCCCAGGCCGGCGTCATCGACGCCCGCGTTGTTGGAAATGATGGTCAGATCCTTCACCCCGCTGTCGCGGATCGCCCCGATCAGGGCATCGGGGATGCCGCACAGCCCGAACCCGCCGGACATGATCGTCATGCCGTCGCGCAGCACGCCGGCCAGTGCCGTTTTCGCATCCGGGAAAATTTTGTTGACCGCCATGCACGCCCCCACATCTGGAATTTGCCGCATCTAACCGATACGCCTGCCTGTCAGCAAGCACCCCACAAGAACGTCAGTTCATGCTTGTTGTGGAACAGATGAACGACCTGCCCGTCGGGGATCGCGGCGAACGCCTCGGCCGCCGCGTGGTCGGTGGGGCCCTGGAACTTGATGGTGCAGACGATGTGGCGCGCGGCCCCGGCGTCGATCCATTTGCGCACCAGCGCCAGCAGGCGGTCGGGATAGGCGATAATGTCGCTGCACAGCCAGTCCACCGGTTCCGGCGGCATCGCGAACGCGCTGTCCAGGCGTTCGCTGACCCCTGGCATCGCCGCGACGCCCGGGTCCAGCGGGGCTTTGTCCACCGCCGTGACGCTGGCACCCAGCGAGGCCAGCACATAGGTCCAGCCGCCGGGCGAGGCGCCCAGATCGAAGCAGGTTTCCCCCGGTTTGGGGTATCGTCCGAACCGGGTCAGCGCCTCCCACAGTTTCAAATACGCTCGGCTGGGCGGGCCGATATGGTCTTCGATGAACAGGCATTCGCCGTTGACGAACGGGCTGGACTTGGTTGGGCTGGCCAGCAGACGATCCGGCGCCAGCAGGGTCCATGCGCCTAGGTGGGAGGCGGGCGGGGGGGACGGGAAAGCCAGCGGGCGGGCCTTGACCGGCGGCAGGCGTTCCCGGGCCAGCGCCATGCGGCGGTGGAGGCCAGCGGCATAGGCGCCCCAGTTGCGTTGCAGGGCGCGCAGGGCATCGGCGGCGGTCTTGACGGTGGGGGCCTCGATTTCGCGCGGGTCGGTCCAGATATCCAGCGCCCAGGCGGCGTGGACGGGGGCGTCGGGCGACAGCGCCAGCCGGCCGTGCCACCCGGCGATGGCGACGCCGCGGCGGGCGAGTTCTTCGGCCAGCGAGTCCTCGAACCCCTCGGCGGCGAGATACGCGGATCCGATCATCGGGGGCGCAGGGCGGAGGCCCCCAGCAGCAGCCAGCCGACCATCAGCAGCGTGCCGCCGGTTGGGGCGACAGAACCCAAGGAGTGGCCGGTCAGGGCGTGTGTGTAAACCGCGCCGCAAAACAGGACGATGCCGGCGGTGAAGGCAGCGCCGGCGGCGTTGGCCAGCCAGCCGCCGCGCGGGGACCACAGGGCAACGCCGAACAGGGCGAGGGCGTGCCAACCTTGCATCTGGACGCCGCTGGCGACGATGTGGGCGGCGGCGGGGTCCGGAACGCCGTGGGCGGCGAAGGCGGCCATGGCGACGGCGGTGAGGCCAGTCAGGGAGGCCAGTGCTATCCAGATACGTTGCATGGGGGGAAGGCTCCGTGACGCGGTGGCGCCTGTCATGTCCTGATGGTTCTTATTGGGCAAGAGTATTGTGGCAGCGGCCGGGGCCTTGGATTCCGAGTAGACGGATGTGGTGCGGACCGGATTT
>JAJZEV010000326.1 GCA_021805665.1 Pseudomonadota bacterium | reverse complement strand
GCGAGGTCTCCGCATTGGGCTTGCCGCCCCGATGGCGGGATACCGAGCGGAAAGTGGCGTTGATCGAGCAAATGCTGCACGCCACCGCCGACATCCGCCATGACTTTTCCGGTCCTGTCGTGCCGGCCTATCGCGGCAACCCAGACCTGACCCTGGTCGCCGGTCCCGGCCGCGATGGCCTGATCGACGGGCGGATGGACTGGCACCGCCCGGTTTTCTTCGTCAACGCCGTCAGCTACGCCGGGCTGATCGATGCCGTTGGGGTCGCCCGCCGCCTTGGACACACCCGCCAGGCCGAGACATGGGCGAACGAGGCCGCGGCGCTGCGCACCGCATGGCAGTCCGCCTTCGCCGATCCGGCCCGCGCACGCGACACCGCCGACAGCCGCACCGCCATCGCCGGGCTGTGGCCTGCCGACATCGCCGCCCCGTCGGCTTATGCCCAATGGCTGGAACAGCGCTGGCACCAACCCGCCGGGCACCCGCCATGGACCTACTTCACGATCGCCGAGGCCCACCAGTGGCTGCGCCTCGGCCGGCCGGACCGGGTCTGGAAGACCCTGAACTGGCTTTGGGCCCAACAGCCCCAGCCTGGCCTGTTCACGCTGTGGGAGGGTTCGGGCGAGGAGAACAGCTTCGGTCTGTGGAAGTCGTTCCGGGGCTGGGTCCGGCCGGAAAACGTAACGCCGCACTACTGGTCCGCCGCCGAAATGCTGCTGTTGCAACTGGCGATGCTGGCCGAAACCCAAAGCGGCCCCGATGGAGACGAGCTCGTCGTCGGCGCTGGCGTCCCCGCGGCCTGGCTGTCCCACCGGATCGCCGTCACCGGTATCGGCACCGCCCATGGTTTCGTTGACTGGTCCTGGGATGGCACAAGGGTCGCGGTCACGATCCAGGGACCCGCGCTGCCAGTCCGCCTCGGACCCGGATTCCCTGCCGGCACGGGGATGACAGTGACTGTCAGATAGGAGTGTGCGCCGAGCAGGCAGGGAACCTACCCCAAACCCGCGACGACATCCGCGAGCAGCCCGGCATCGCCCACCGCGATCACCCGCCCGTCGCCGTCCGTCCTTGGCGGTTGGCCATGCCAGTCGGTCAGCCGCCCGCCGGCCCCCTCGATCACCGGCAGCAGCGCCGCCCAGTCCCAGGGCTTCAGGTCGCACTCCACGATGACGTCGATCTGCCCCAGCGCGAGCAGCCCGTACGCGTAGCAGTCGCCGCCCCAGGAGTTACGCCGCACCAACGGAGTCAGTTGCTGAAAGTGCTGCAGGTCGTCCCCGAACATCTCCGGGCTGGTCGCCGACAGTTCCGCCCGGTCCAGCGATGGACAGGCCCGGGTGCCGACCTGGCCACCCAGCGGGCCTGTGAACACCGTCCGGCGGCCGGCAACGCCGATCCACCGCTCCCGCGTCACAGGCTGGTCGATGATGCCGACGATGGGCGTGTCCCCGTCCAACAGTGCCACCAGACAGCCGAAGGTCGGGCGTCCGGTGATGAATGCCCGCGTGCCGTCGATCGGATCAAGCACCCAGCGTAACCGGGCGTCGGGGCGTTCCAGCCCGAATTCCTCGCCCAGGATGCCGCATTCCGGGCAGTCGCGCACCAAAACCGACCGCATTGCCTGTTCGGCATTGCGGTCGGCGATGGTAACCGGCGATTGGTCGGATTTCAGGTCGGCTGCGACAGAGCCGCGAAAGTGCGGCCGGATCGCCGCGCCCGCGGCGTCGGCGGCAGCCACCGCCGCCGCCACATAACGGTCGAGGTCTGCGATCAGGGCAGCGGCACCGGGTTGGCCGACAGGCTGCGCAGATAGGCGATAACGTCCGCCCGCTGCTGATCGTTGTTGATGCCCGCGAAGGCCATCCGTGTGCCGGGCACATACGCCGCCGGCTTCTTCAGCCACGCGTTCAGTTCGTCGAACGTCCAGTTGCCGGTCTTGGCCTTCATGCCGGCCGAATAGTTGAAACCTTCCATATGGGCGTGAGGACCGCCCACGACACCATACAGGTTCGGGCCGACGCCGGCCTTCCCGCCCTCGGTGAAGGTGTGGCAGGAGGAGCACAGCTTCTTCACGGTCGATTCGCCCGTTGCCACATCCGCCTTGGCCAGCAGCGGCGCGATGGGAGGCAACTCCTCCGGCTTGGCGGCCGCGGCTGCCGGTTCGGCCGAGGGCGCACCCTGGATGGCGATCGCCACCTTTTCCGGCCGTTCCTCGGTGACCAGATGCATACCGATCAGGCCGGTGAGAAAGAACACGATGCCCGCCACAAGGACCGCCGCCATGCCCTTGTTGATTTCCATGCTATCCATGCAGCCAAGCTTTCCCGATCGCAGAGGGGGCACCCGGACCCCGATTGAATAGATGCGAACACACACGCCGGCCGACCGTTGCACGGCAGCGAGCGCATCCGTAAGCTGAACCCACCATAGGGAAACGAAACCGCCTCTTCAACCCGGGTCCGGAATGCATTTCGAGCATCCGGCGTCCCGTTACCAGGAACCCCCTCTTTTGAACCCGATTGTCGTGATTCCAGCCCGCATGGCCGCCACGCGCCTGCCAGGCAAGCCGTTGGCCGATATCGCCGGCAAGCCCATGATCGTTCACATGCTCGACCGTGCCCGGGAGGCCGGTATCGGCCCCGTCGCGGTGGCCTGCGGCGATCCGGAGATCGCGGCGGCGGTGCGCGCGGCGGGAGGAACAGCGGTGCTGACCGACCCGGCACTGCCGTCCGGGTCCGATCGGGTGCATGCCGCGCTGGCCGCACTCGACCCCGATGGCAGGCACGACGTTGTCGTCAACCTGCAAGGCGATTTCCCCACCATGGACCCCGGCGGCCTGCGCCTGGTGATCACGCCGCTGCAAGACCCGGCTATCGACATTGGCACCCTGGTCGTGCCGATCCGCGACGATACTGAGGCGAACACCGCCTCTTTCGTCAAGGCTGCCTGCGCTTTCGCGGAC
Source organism: Pseudomonadota bacterium (assembly GCA_021805665.1). Lineage (GTDB taxonomy): Bacteria > Pseudomonadota > Alphaproteobacteria > Acetobacterales > Acetobacteraceae > Rhodopila. Next base: position 2,495 of record JAJZEV010000326.1, on the reverse strand, counting down.
GGACAGACCATCGCGCCGGCGCTGTACTTCTCGCGCCAGCCGATCCCGTGGGGTTCGGGGCCGCGCTGGCATCATGTGGGCATATATGCCTACCGCCGAGCGGCACTCGACCGCTTCGTCTCGCTGCCGCCAAGCCCGCTGGAACGGCGCGAGAGCCTTGAACAACTGCGGGCGCTGGAGGATGGCATGCGGATCGCCTGCGTACGGATGGAACACGGCCCCTTCGGTGTGGACACGCCGGAAGACCTGGAACGCGCCAGGGCGCTGCTCGCATGACCCGGTCCGGCACCATCTCGTTTCAGGGCGTTCCTGGCGCGTACTCCGATCTTGCTTGCCGCCATGCCTATCCGGCGATGCAAACCCTGCCCTGCCTGTCATTCGAAGTGGCGATCGACGCGGTGCGCGACGGGGCCGCCGCTTTGGGCATGCTGCCGTGCGAGAACAGCCTGGCGGGCCGGGTGTCGGATATCCACAATCTGTTGCCTGATTCCGGTCTGTTTATCATCGGCGAGCAGTTTCAGCGGGTCGAGCATTGCCTGCTGGGCGTCAAAGGCGCCACGATCGGCGATATCAAGCGCGCACACTCCCACACCGTGGCGCTGGGTCAGGTGCGGCGCATCCTGGCCGAACTGCGGCTGACCCCGGTGGTGGAGGCCGATACCGCCGGCGCGGCGCAACTGGTGGCGGAATGGGGCCGGAAGGAGGACGCGGCGATCGCATCGTCCTTGGCGGCGGAGATTTACGGGCTGCAGATCCTGCGCGCCAACGTGGAAGACGCGGCCCACAACACCACCCGTTTCTACGTCGTGGCGCCGAAGCCGGCGGCCGTCGATCCGGCGACGCCGAACCTGATGACCACCTTCGTCTTCAGGGTCCGCAACGTCCCGGCCGCACTGTATAAGGCGCTGGGCGGGTTCGCCACCAACGGCGTGAACATGACGAAGCTGGAAAGCTACATGATCAACGGCGAGTTCGCCGCGACCCAGTTCCTGTGCGATGTCGAGGGGCATCCGGAACACCCCGGCGTGCGACGAGCGCTGGAGGAGCTGTCGTTCTTTTCGACCGAGGTGCGGGTGCTGGGGGTCTATCCCATGGCGGCGTTTCGTTTGGCGCAGGGGGACGTTCATTGATCCGGACCGAGGTTCATGACGGTTGGCATCGGCTGGTGCTGGACCGGCCGGCGAAGCTGAACGCGCTGACAACCGGCATGATCGCCGACCTGCTGGCCGCGATCGATGCGGCCGAGGCGGACCCGGCCTGCCGAGCGGTGGTGCTGACTGGGGAGGGAAGGGGGTTTTGCGCGGGTCAGGAGGTTGGGGCGGACTTCATGGCCGGCCCCGCCGGGCCGCCGGACCTGCAGGCGCTGGCGGATCGCTATCACCATGAGGTCGTGCGCCGCATCAGGGCCTCGGGGTTGCCGTTCGTTGCCGCGGTGAACGGGGTTGCGGCCGGGGCGGGTGCGAGCTTCGCGCTGGCCTGCGACTTCGTGCTGGCCGGACGATCCGCGACGTTCGTCCAGGCGTTCATCCGGATCGGCCTGGTGCCGGACAGCGGCGGCACGTTCTTCCTGGCCCATCTGGTCGGCGATGCCCGGGCGCGGGCGCTGGCGATGCTGGGCGATGCGATCGACGCGGACACCGCCGAACGCTGGGGCATGATCTGGAAAGCCGTGGACGACGCGGCGCTGGCGTCGGAGGCCGAGGCATTGGCGGTGCGGCTGGCCCGTTCCCCCGCCGGGGCTCTGGCCGGCATCAAGACGCTGTTCGCCGGGGCCGCGCACAACACGCTGGCGCAGCAGTTGGATCTGGAAGCGAAGCTGCAAGGGGTGGCTGGGCGGTCCGAGGACTTTGCCGAGGGCGTGCGCGCGTTCCAGGAGAAGCGGCTGCCGCGGTACTGAGCGTTTCAGACGGCTGCTCCGGACCGCCCCTGAAACTTGCCCCTCCGGCGTCGGCGTGCTTGGAATCCCGCATCGCGGGACACGCGGATCAGGGAGGCAACAATGGCCAAATTCAAAATAGCGACCCCCGCCGGGGCAAGCTTCACCACCGCGGGCGGTGGTTACGATTATGAGATGGAAGCGCTGGCGGGACTGGATGCAGAGATCGTCGAAGGCCCGACCGATGAGGACGGCTTCATCGCGTTCGCCCGCGATGCGGACGCGGTTTATGCCAAGGGCATGCGCTTCACGAAGAAGGTCGTCGACTCCCTGCCGGCGACATGCCGGGCGATCGTGCTGGGCAGCGTGGGCGTTGACAGCATCGATGTGGCGGCGGCCACGGCGCGCGGGATGCCGGTGACGAACTGCCCGGACACGTTCATCGAGGAAGTCGCCGATCATGCGATGATGCTACTGCTGGCAGCCCATCGCCGGACGCTGGAACAGGATCGCATGGTCCGCGAAGGCCGCTGGCGGGAAGGCCGGCCCGCGTTGCTGCAAATCCCCAGGCTGATGGGACTGACGCTGGGCCTGATCGCGTTCGGCCACGTCGCGCGGG
>JAJZEV010000262.1 GCA_021805665.1 Pseudomonadota bacterium | reverse complement strand
GCGAGGTGGAACGCTCCGCCTATTGCATTCACGCCCCGATGCACCGGCTGATCCCCGCCGCCGCGGCGGTGTTTCATACCCATATGCCGTTCGCCAGCGCGCTGAGCCGGCTGGAGGACCCGCGCATCCTGCCGATCGGGCAGACCGAACTCGGGACCATGCTGCACACCGCCTATGACGACATCTACACCGGCCCGGCGTTCGACCCGGCCGAGGGTGAGCGTCTGGCCGGTGTCATCGGCGACAAGACGGTGCTGATGATGGCCAATCACGGCGTTGCGACGGTGGGCGCCACGGTGGCCGCTGCGTATGACCGCCTGTATTACGTCGAGCGTGTGGCCCAGGTGCAGCTCTATGCGATGTGGACCAGCAAGCCGCTGAAGTATCTGCCGCAGGACGTTGTTGACCACACGATCAAGGAATTCCGCGACAACCGCTACCTGTATGGTGGCCGCACCAACGCCGAGTGGCACTTCGATGCACTGAAGCGGATTCTGGATAAGAAAGAGCCTGACTATAAGGATTGATCGCGTCTGCTTCCCCCGCCATGGCGGGGGAGCCGTCCACCGCAATCGGACGCCGTTGACTTGAAAATGCGATCGCAATACGCAATATGTTGCGCATCGAGGGCGGTGTGCCGACATTCGAGCTTGAAACACGCAAGATTGTCGCTCGCCTCCGCAAGGAGGGTTGGATAGAGGCCGGCGGCAGCAAGCACGACAAGTTCGAGCATCCCTCCCGGTCGGACGTTGTCATGATCGTCCCGCGTCATAAACAGCAGTCTCTCGGCGTAGCACGCTCGATCGCCAAGTTGGCCGGCTGGGTTTAGGAGGTTTCATGGTACACTATGTCGGGCTGCTCGATGGTTCTGGCGGGGTTTGGGGGCTGCGGATTCCAGACCTGCCCGGGTGCCACGGCGGGGGTGAAACCGCCGAGGCCGCGATTGCCGACGCGACGTCCGCTGCCCGGGAATGGGCGGAACATAGGCAGGGCAGGGGTAAGACGCTGCCCGTCGCGCGCCCGCTGAGCCAGATCGCCCGCGACGGCGATATCGATCTGGCAGCGGGGGAAATCGCGGTCATGGTGCCGCTGTTGCTGGACAGTGGCCGGTCGGTTCGGGCCAATTTGTCGTTGGACGCCTCGTTACTCACGGCCATCGACGAAGCGGCGCGGGCACGGGGATTGACCCGTTCCGCGTTCGTGGCCTCTGCCGCCCGGGAGAAAATCCTAGCCGCGACCTGAGGCGCGGCGTTACCCGCGCGACATGGTCCGGCAAGACAATCGGTGCCGGGACGCGGGGTAAATGCCGGTTACCCCAGCGCCGCCCGAACCGCCGCCAAAGCCTCATCCGCCTTGTCGCCGTCCGGCCCGCCGGCCTGTGCCAGATCCGGCCGCCCGCCGCCGCCCTTGCCGCCCACCGCCGCCGAGGCCGCGCGCACGAGATCGACCGCGCTGATCCGCCCCGTCAGGTCCGCCGATACCGCAACCACGATCGAAGCCTTGCCCTCGGCGGTGGACACCAGCGCGACCACGCCCGACCCCTGCTGCTTGCCGATAGCCTCTGCCAGACCCTTCAGGTCCTTGGCTGGCACCTCGCCCAGGTTGCGGGCGGACAGCATCACCCCGTTGACCTCCTCGGCTGCTGCCGAACCGCCCCCGGTCGCCAGCTTCTTCTGCAACTCACCCACCTGGGCTTGCAGCTTCTTGCGGTCCTCCAGCAGCGCCGCGATCCGATCCGCCACGTCCGCCGGGGCGGCCCGCAACGCGCCCGCCACGTCGTTCAGCCGGGTCTGGGCTTCCAGCACCAAAGCCTCTGCCGATGCCCCGGTAACCGCCTCGATGCGACGCACACCGGCCGCGACCGCGGTTTCCCCGACGATCCGGAAATAGCCGATATCCCCCGTCCGCCGCACATGCGTGCCGCCGCACAACTCGATCGACCATGCCGGCTTGTTGCCATCCGGCTCGCCCATCGCGACCACGCGGACCTCGTCGCCGTATTTCTCCCCGAACAGCGCCATGGCGCCCAGTTCCACCGCCGCGTCCGGCGTCATCAGCCGTGTCGTGACCTCGGAATTCTCACGGATGCGGGCGTTGACTTCCGCTTCCGCCCACAGCAACTCCTCCGCCGTGATCGGCCTGGGCTGCGATACGTCGAACCGCAGGCGATCCGGAGCGTTCAGGCTGCCCTTCTGCTGCACATGCGTCCCCAGCTTCCGCCGCAGCGCCTCATGCAACAGATGTGTCGCCGAATGGTGCGCCCGGATCGCGCTGCGTCGCGCATGATCCACCGTCGCCACGACCGGCGTGCCGACCTTGGCGACACCGGATTCGACGCGGCCCAGATGCACGAACAGATCGCCCAGCTTCTTCTGCGTATCGGTCACCGTAATCGCCAGCCCATCGGGGCCGGAGATCGTGCCGGTATCGCCCACCTGACCGCCGCTTTCGGCATAGAACGGGGTCTGGTTCAGCACCACGGCCACATCGGTCCCGGCCGTCGCGGTGGACGCGCCAACGCCATTCAGCACCAGCGCCAGGATTTCGCCCTCGGCGCTTTCGGTCGAGTAGCCCAGGAACTCCGTCGCACCGACCCGTTCCTTGGTTTCGAACCAGACCTGTTCGGTGGCGGCATCGCCCGACCCGGCCCAGGCGGCGCGTGCCCGGGTGCGCTGTTCCTGCATCGCCGCCTGAAACCCGTCAAGATCGACGCCGCGGCCCTGTTCACGTAGCGCGTCCTGGGTCAGGTCCAACGGGAAACCATACGTGTCGTACAGCTTGAAAGCGACCGAACCGGGCAGGGCCTGTTTGTCGCCCAGGCGGCCGGTTTCGTCGGCCAGCAGGTGCAATCCACGCTCCAGCAGGTGCTTGAAGCGGGTTTCCTCCAGCAGCAGCGTTTCCTCGATCAACCCCTGCGCCCGCCCGAGTTCCGGATACGCGGCACCCATCTGGCGGATCAGCGCCGGCACCAGCCGGTGCATCAGCGGCTCCTTCGACCCCATCATGGTCGCGTGACGCATCGCGCGCCGCATGATCCGGCGCAGGACATAGCCGCGGCCTTCGTTCGACGGCAGCACGCCATCGGCCATCAGGAAAGAGGTGCTGCGCAAATGGTCGGCGATCACCCGGTGGCTGGTCTTGAACGTCCCGTCCGGGTCCTGGCCGGTCAGTTCCGCGCTCGCCAGGATCAGCGCCCGGAATGTGTCGATGTCATAGTTGTCGTGCTTGCCCTGCAGGATCGCGGCAATGCGTTCCAGCCCCATTCCGGTGTCGATGGACGGGCGAGGCAGACTGACGCGGGTGCCGGGCGGGCCTTCTTCGAACTGCATGAACACCAGGTTCCAGATTTCGATGAACCGGTCCCCGTCCTCATCCGGGCTGCCGGGCGGGCCACCCGGGATATGGTCGCCATGGTCGTAGAAAATCTCCGAACACGGCCCGCACGGGCCGGTGTCGCCCATGCGCCAGAAATTGTCGGAGGTCGGGATGCGGATGATCCGGTCTTCCGGCAGGCCGGCGACCTTCTTCCACAGGGCGGCGGCGTCCTCGTCTTCCGAATAGACCGTGACCAGCAGCTTGTCCTTGGGCAGGCCATACTCCTTGGTCACCAACTCCCACGCATAGGGGATGGCCAGTTCCTTGAAGTAGTCGCCGAAGCTGAAATTTCCCAGCATTTCGAAGAAGGTATGATGCCGGGCGGTGTAGCCGACATTGTCCAGGTCGTTGTGCTTGCCCCCCGCCCGCACGCATTTCTGCGCCGTGGTGGCGCGGACATAGGGCCGCTTTTCCTGCCCGGTGAAGACGTTCTTGAACTGCACCATGCCGGCGTTGGTGAACATCAGCGTCGGGTCGTTGCGCGGCACCAGCGGAGAACTGGGCACCGGCGTGTGACCGTTGCGGGCGAAATAGTCCAGGAAGGCGGCGCGGATGTCGTTGCTGCTGGCCATGGCGGTCAGATTCGTCCCAGTTTGTTCACGCAAGAGGGTGGGACGTAGCGCAGGGGCGCGGCCGTGTCACGTATGGGGAATTCCCGAATAACTCGGTCATCGCGTCAACCCGCTGCTGCCCGTTGGTTCGTCTAGCTCCACCCGGATGGGCAGGCATACCGCCCCCAGGCATTCCTCCGCTTTATGGGGCACGTCTGACCCAGCCAAACCGTTTCTGCCGGTGCGCTACGCCCTAGGCCAAAGGCACTGTATGCGCCCTCGCCCGGCGCTCGCGTCATGGCATCGCCGTCCGCTTGATCGAACTCGGGATCGTCGGGAAACGGCTGTCGCTCGATGACGGGCTGGATCGTCAACGCGATCGCCGGCCGCCAGCCTGGTACTGATCGAGATACAGCAATAAGCCGCCGATTGACGTCGGCCCGGTGGAGGCGTTCCCGCCTTCGTTGTATGGCGTGTTTCGCTTGGGCACCCGAGGTTCGGTTCAGGACACCGGAGCGATCATCGATCTCGCGGTCATATTGACGCGTTTCAAGGTAACAGGGACGTGCCGCGCCGGCTATCGCCGAAACTGCGCCGTGATATGGCCGTATCACTGGCACCACTGCCCCCGGGCGCTACCTGAAATGGTCAGAATACAGCCTCCTCCCGCAGTGCGGCGAACACATCCGGCAGACGCTGGTTCGCTGTGGCCGCGGGAAGCGTATCCCGAGCGCCGATTGCGATGCGAAGGGCGCCGAAGCGGCCGAATTCGACGGGTTGGCCCAACAGAACGCCGGATCGGGCCAAGCGGGTGTAAATCGGCCGCAGTTCTGCGGCCGTCAGCAGGTGTCCACTTGTCGAGCGCAGCGCGAAGCTGAAGATCGTCGGTGAATCGCTCCATCCGGAACCCTGTGTCGACAGACCTGGCATAGGAACCGCGTTGGGCGTTGCGGCGATGCCGGCTTCGATGGCCTGGCGTTGCGCCTGAATGAGGCCGGCACACTGGCCGCCGATGGCGGCGAATGCCTCCATCGTATCCAGCGCGGACAGCCAACGCAGAAGCATGCCGGGGTTGGCTGGTACTGGCGTTCGGGCTGCCCCGCGCGCTGTGGGAAACAGCACCGCGCCAGAGAACGCGGGCCCGCCGAAGAACTTGGACCCGGTGACGACCACGGGCCAGCCGCGGCGCAGATATCGGGCCACTGTTTCGGGTGCGATCCGCCCCTGACAGGCATCGACGATGACGTCCGATTCGGCTGGCGGGATCGTCGGGGCGATCAGGCCGGTCTTGGTGCCATGGGTCAGAAACACGATCGGGCGATCGGTGGCGGCGGAAGCGGCGGCCTTGAACGCCTCGGCGACCCGGTTGTCGTCGATGGGCGTTCCGTCCGAATAGCGGAGTGCGATCTCGATAACCCGGGCTGCGCAATCAATCGGCGGGAGACTCGATGCCGCTGGCCCGTCGAACTGGCGCAGGCTCGCTGCCAGGGGGACACCCGAACCGGTTTCGGACGCCTGCGGCAGGATCGCGGTGACAGCCGAACCCGGCTGTTCGCCGGCCAGCAGCAGGGC
>JAJZEV010000083.1 GCA_021805665.1 Pseudomonadota bacterium | reverse complement strand
ACGACAGCAACGCCACCACGCCGTCACTAATTCTGGCTGGAGTGGTGAACGCCGGCACGCTGGATCTGAGCGCGGCGGCGGGCATCGCGCAGACCGGCGGCGCGATCAACGCGACCCGGTTGCAAAGCACCGACGGCGTGACGGGTGCGGTGTCGCTGATCCAGCCGAACAATACGATCGGGACGATCGCTGCCTTCAACGATCACACCGGCAGTTTCGCGCTGAGCGACGGGGCGCCCCTCACGGTTACTGGTCCGCTCACCGCTGGATCGATCACCCTCCATGAATTTAGCGCCGCACCGTCAGCGCTGACGGTGGCTGGGGGCATGACCGGCTCTTCCGCGATCGATCTGACGACGAACGGCGCTGACATCGTCGAGACGCCCGGCGGCGTGATCGGCACGCCCCTGTTGACGGCTTCTGTGCCGGCGAGGGCCAGCGTGTTGTTGCTGGGCGCCGCCAACGCGATCAGCGGTGTCGGCAATGTCAGTGCATCCGGCGGTACACTGACGATTCTCGACAGCGTCAATCCCAACATCGCCGGCGTGCTCTCGGCCGCGTCGATCAGTGTTACCGACAATGGTATCGGCGGTATCACGGCCGTCGGCACGATAAACGGCACCACGAGCGTTGCGTTGAACGCCGCTGGCGGCGGGGTCCAGACCAGTGCGGCGGCTATCGAGACGCCGCTTCTGATCAGCACCACGGGCATTACCGGCGACGCTGTGCTGACCAACCCCGGCAATGCCATCGCGGCATTGGGCGCACTGACCGTCTCCAGCGGCGGGCTGCAACTTTTCGACTCGGCCAATCTGATGCTAACCGGCCCCGTCTCGGCCGCCCGGGGTGCCGTGCTGACCGCCTCCGGTGGCCTGACGATGGCCGGTGACCTGAGTGCGCCCGGACAGGCCATCGCCTTGGCGTCCGGCGGAGCCATCAACCAGACCGCTGGAGTGATCACCGCCGGCACGTTGTTCGCGAGCGGGCAGAGTGTCGGGCTGGCGCCCGGCATGGGAAGCTTGCCGTCGCTTCCAGGTAACCAGATCGGCATGGTGGGCTCGATCGCCTCCACGGGAGCTGTCAGCCTGCTGAACGCGGCGCCGCTTCAGGTCGGCGGCCCGGTCCGCGGCACGTATGTGACTTTGATGACGGAAGGGGCCGGGAGCACATTAAACGTCGCCGGACCAGTCACGGGATCGTCCGGCATCACACTCAGTGCTTCGAATGGCGATGTCGTGCTGGATGCCCTGGTGACCACGCCCGGTGTGCTGACACTGAACAGCCCCCTGCGATCCGTCATGCAGACCGGCGGTGCGATCGGCGCGGCCATGGTGAGTGGGAGCGCGGGCACCGATATGACGCTGGGAAGCGCCGCCAACACGATCGCCTCCCTGGGGCCGGTTTCGGTCGGTGGTAATCTGGTTGTAGCGGATACCGGGATGTTGCAGGTGACCGGACCCGTCCAGGCCAGCAACGCCAGTCTGTCCGCCACCGCCGGAATCGATCTGGCCGGCAATGTCAACGCCGCCACGCTTGACCTTGCCACGGCATCCGGTGGGGTCAGCCAAACCGGCGGATCGCTTGTGCTGAACACACTGACCGCCATGGACGGCATCTCCGGTGGGGCGACGGTCGGCGGCGGCGGCAACCAGATCGCCAGCCTCGGCGGATTCACCGTCAGCAACGGCAATTTCGTCTTGGCGGACACGGGCAATCTTGCCGTGGCCGGTGCGCTGGTCGCGCCCAATGTCAGCATCACCACGCCCGCTTCCCTCACGGTGCCCGGCGCTATCAATACCGGCACATTGAACCTGCAAATCGGCGGCGGCATCGTTCGGCCGGCGAACGCCGGCGCGCTCACGGTCGGGACCCTGACCGGGGATGCGGCAGGTCAGGCAAACTTCGGCACGGGCACGAATATTACGACGCTTGGCCAATTCACCGTCACCGGCCCCAGCGGCACACTGGCCTTGAGCAACGCTGCCCAATTGGCGGTAACCGGCCCGATCAACGCTGCCTATATCGCGGTGACGGCCACCGATCTGCTAACGCTCACGGGCATGATCACCACGACCGGCGTGCCATTGGCGACGCAGGCGGCCAGCGCGACGCCTGTCGATCCGGGCAGCTATTTCGCGGTTGTGTCGAGCCCCAACGGTGGAGCGCCGGCGATCAGGCAAACTGGAATTTTGCAGGTGCAGCCATCGCCCGGTATCCAGATCGCGACCTTGCGGCTGGATCTCGCCGGCAATGGCGGCTCGATCACGCTGAATAATCTAAGCGGGCCGCAGACGAGCCTGATCTTGTATACGCGCATCGGGGGTTCGGTCACCGGCACGATCAATGTTGACGGTCTGCGGGTGGTCGGCTCCGGTGGTGGGTCCATGCTGTTCGGCACCGTCAACAATGCCGGGGGATCGGTAGCGGCCTACAATTCCACCATCCGATCGTCGCCCTCGTCGGATTACCGCATCAATGGCTGCCCGATCACGTCGGTGAACTGCGTTCTGCTGCCAATCGGGATATTGCCGGCCATCGATCCGCTACGCGATTTCAATCTGAGCGTCGGAGAAGGCAGCGGCGACGAGGACCTGGCTTTGCCCGATGTTTCCAATACGGATTACTAATATGCCGCGCGCCGCTGTTCTGGGCCCGTTGATCGCCATTCTGTTGATGGCGGGCTGTGCCGTCCCGCCGCCCAGCGCTTACGTGAATGGCGACAGCGCGGGACAGTCAGCGGGTCTTTCCGTGGGCAAGAACGCCGCGGGCGAAGATTGCACGCTGCAGAAGGCCTCTCAGGGCAGCGCCGAGATCGCCAACGTCTTCTGCGGCACATGGCAGCAGCCCAGCGGCGTCGTTCGTTCGGCGGGACCGGTTGCATCGGCCGATCTGGTTGCCCTGGCGACCTCCGGTCCCTGGCGCGAGGCGTTGGAGCAACGCTTCGCCTGCGAGGCGCCAAAGCTGACGACCATCCTGGATGGTGTTCCGGCGGCACTGCTGTCCTGCACACGGCGCCAGGGCGGCTGGCCACATGTGGCGCTAATTGCCGCGGCCGGTGGCGGAGCCTCGGGGCATGATGCCTGGTATGCTGACGGTGTGCTGCCGGCGTTGGCGCCAATCGAGCATGCCGTGGGGTTGCAATCCGGCCGGCTGCGGGCTGGCGTCTCGGTTGCCGGTTCCGCCGCCGACGCGCTGATGGCCCTCCGGCTTGCCGCCGAGGCCTATAGTTCGGGTGACATTGGTAAATATTACGCGCTGATGACGGTTGGCAGCCGAGCCAATCAGGCGGAGCGCTTCGCGGCGGCCGAAGGGGCGTTCCGTGCCGCGCTGGCGCTGCAAGAAAAGGCACTCGGTGCCGATAATCCCAACATCGCGACAACGCTGGAGCGGCTGGCGCTGCAGGTATCCAACCAAGGCCGCTATGCCGAAGCCGATAATCTGTTCGCGCGTGCCAGCCCCCTGGCGGTGAAGTCGGACGACCCCTTGGCGATCGCCCGGTTGGCCCATTATCAGGCGTTGAATCTGCTGAATGAGAATAAGACCGACGCTGCGCTCGCGCAGCTTGGAAAAGCCGAAGCCGCCTACACGGCCCGGCTGCCCGCCTCGATGCTCGATGCCAAACCGGTGCCGCAAGTGGCCAGGGGCGTCGGCGGCGGCCTCGCCGAAGGCGCGGTCATTTCCGATCCTGTTATCGGCGCGGCATTGGCGGGTGCGATTGAAGTGCGCCGGTATCGCGCGGTGGCGCTGCGCATTCTGGGCCGCGATGCCGAAGCCGAGGCAGTTCTTCAGTCGGCGCGCAGACTGGCCCGTGGCAACAATCTGCGTGAACCCGTGGAGATCGCCAGACTGACCCGTACCGCGGGGGCCGCTGACCTGGCCCGTGGCGACGAGGCTCAAGCCGCCACGACGTTTGCCAGCGCCGCGGCCTTGTTCGGTTCGGCGCTGCCGCAAAGCCGGCCCTTGGCGGAAACGCGCATGCTGGAAGCCGCCGCCATTGGCAGCAAAGCAGGCCTGCCCGCCGCGTTGAGCGCCTGTCAGGACGCCATCGCAATTCTGCGCCAGGAGGCGCTTGGTGTGTTGCCGAAGATCGTCGCCCCATGCCTGAACATTTTCGGAGTCGCGGCGGACGCCGATTCCGCCCATCGCCAGGCATTGCTGGCGACGATGTTCGAAGCCGCTCAGCTTGCCCAGGGTGGTATTACCGGCAATCAGATTGCCCAGGCGACCGCGCGCTTGGCGGAAGGGGCGCGCAATCCAAAAGTGGCAGTGGCGATCCGCCGCCGGCAGGACGCGGGCACTAACCTGACCGATCTGGAGCGGGCTCGCGATGCCCGTGTTCAGGGGGCCGCCGCTGGAGGGACTGCCGCCGATACCACCGACCTCGACCGTAAAATCACAGCGGCGCGGGCAAATCTGGCCGATGCGGACACAGCGTTACAGGCGGCCTCGCCGAATTATCAGCAGTTGGTCCAGGAAGTGGTTCCGGCGTCGGACGTGCTTGCCTTGCTGCATCCCGGGGAGGCGTTCGTTGCGGTCGATCTGGATGACACCGGCGGCTGGACATTCGTGTTGCGCGACGGTGCGGTCAGCGCCGCGCGAATCACTACCGGCCAGGAGGGTATCGCAAAGCTGGTGCAGCGGGTACGGGCAGGTGTCGAACCGACAACCGACGTGATACCGCCCTTCGATACCGCTGCCGCCCTTACATTATATCAGGACGTTCTCGGCCCCGTGGCGGCGGAGCTGGACGGCGCCAGGTCGTTGGTGGTCGCCCCGACCGGGCCGCTGCTGTCGGTCCCGTTTGGTGTATTGCTGACCGGTCCAGCAAGTCCCGACAATCTGGCCGAAGCGCCGTGGCTGCTGAAGCGCATGACAATCGCCCACGTGCCGGCCGCGGCGAACTTTGTCTCGTTGCGCAAGGTGGCTGGCACATCACATGCAACCGAGCCCTGGTTCGGCTTCGGCGACTTTCACCCCGTGACCTTGGCTCAGGCGCAGGTCAGTTTCCCGGGGGCATCGTGCTCTGACAGCGCGCAGCTTTTCGCCGGCTTGCCGCCGCTGCCCTTCGCGATCCGGGAACTGGACGCGGCCCGCCAGCTACTGGGCGGCCGCACCGAAGATGAGTTGCTCGGCAGCGCGTTCACCGCGAAGGCCGTCATGGCGGCGCAACTGAAAAACTATCGCATTTTGCACTTCGCCACCCATGCCTTGTTGCCGGCTGAACTCCGCTGCCAGTCCGAGGCCGCGATCGTGACGTCCGATCCTCCAGGGGCTACGGACGCTTCGGGGGCCTTGCTCACGGTTTCCAACGTGCTGGGCCTTAGTCTCGACGCCGATGTGGTGATCCTGTCGGCCTGCAACTCCGGCGGCGGCGGCGCTGCGAGCACCGGTTCGGGGCCGGCGAAGGTCGCGGGCGAAAGCCTGTCGGGCCTGGCGCGCGCCTTCTTCTATGCCGGCGCCCGTTCACTGATGGTCACGCATTGGTCGGTCAACGATCAGACCGCCGCGTATCTGGTGGCCCAGACCATGCAAGAGGTGCGTGGAGGCGCCGGGATCGCCGAGGCCCTGCGGCATGCCCAACTAAGCCTGCTTGGCAGTGCGACCGGTTCCAGCGCCGCTTTGGCGCATCCGTTCTACTGGGCGCCGTTCGCGCTGATCGGTGACGGCGGCGTGGGCCGGAGCAAAACGGCAGATCGGGCTTCGCGTGAGTCCGTTGCCGGGTTATAACCAACCATTGGTTCGCGGTGGGTTATGGATAACGAGCGGCTTGGCAAATACGAGATACGCGGGATCCTGGGCAAGGGGGCCATGGGCACCGTCTATGATGGCTATGACGCCCTGATCGACAGGCGCGTCGCCATCAAGACGATTCCACTCCCTGACCCGTCGGATGCCGAGGCGCAGGAGGAACTGGCGCGGTTCCGCCGCGAGGCACAGGCGGCGGGCCGCCTGACCCATCCGAACATCGTCGCCGTCTATGACTATGGTGAGGACGGCAAGGTCGCCTATATCGTCATGGAGTATGCGCCGGGAACCGAACTGAAGAAGGTTCTCGACAAAGGCGATCGCCTGCCGCCGGCGGAAGCCGTGCGGATCATGCAGGGCGTGCTGGCCGGGCTGCAATTCAGTCACGAGCGCGGCGTGGTGCATCGCGACATCAAGCCGGGCAACATCATCCTCTCGACGGACGGCACCGTGAAAATCGCCGATTTCGGCATTGCCCGGATCGAGAGCAGCAACATGACCCAGGCTGGCACGGTCATGGGCACGCCGTCCTACATGTCGCCTGAACAGTTCATGGGCCAGACGGTGGATGCCCGCACGGACATCTATTCCGCCGGCGTGATGCTGTATCAGTTGCTGACCGGCGAGCGCCCGTTCGAGGGCGGCATGTCCGCCATCATGCATAAGGCGCTGAACACCGAACCGCCACGCCCTTCCGACCTGTCGGTCACGGCGCCTTCGGCGTTGGATGCGGTGGTCGCGCGCGCCATGGCCAAGCGTCCGGAAGCGCGGTTCGATTCTGCGGCGAGCTTTGCCGCCGCGATCACGGCGGCGATGGCGGGTGGCGGGCGCGTTGCCGACCCGCTTGCCGGCGATGATGCCACGATGATCTCACAACCCTCGGCCCCGCCGGCTCCGCGCCCCGCCGCCGCGTTGGGCGTCAGCGCCGCCCCGGCCGGGCAATCAGCGGTGCCGCGCGCCAGAAGCAAGATGCCGCTATTTGCCGGCGTGGCTGTGGTGGCGCTCGCCATCGCCGGGGCTGGTGGCTACTTCGCGCTGAGTGGGGGCAAGCCGGCCGTTCCAATCCCGCCGACCGTCCAAGCCTCCCAGGCTGTCGTGGCACCGGTATCCCCGCCCGCGCCCATCGCGGTGGCGACGCCGGCCGTGGCGCCGCCGGTTTCCCCGGAGCAGGCCGCCGCGCCGGTCGCACCGCCCCAAACCACGCCGCGGGTCGAACAAACCGCCAGTATCGCCGCATCGCCCGGCCTGCTCCGCGACGCAGTCTCCGCCAGCCTGCGCAACGTCGCCTGTGGCTTCACTCGAAGCACCGAGGAAGCAGGCAGGGTGTTGGTTACGGGAGTACTGTCTCGCGCTGTCGAGGCCACGATGCTGAACGTCATCCGGACATCGCTGCCCGCGGGCGCCTCGCCGGACGCCTATACCCTGCGGCTCAACACGTTCGACGGTCCGTATTGCGGGATCGTTGACCTGCTTCGCGGCGCCGCCACCCAACCCATGGGTTTGGCTCTGCGCGACAACGCCAGCGTACTGCGCAAGGATGACCTCATCGTACCGCAAATCGCCATGCCCGATTTCCCGGCCTGGTTGACCGTCGATTATTTCAGCAGCGACGGCGGCGTTGCCCACCTTCACCCAACCTCCAGCGCCGCCAATCGTCAGGAAGCGGCCGACTCCCATATCACGCTGGGCGATTCGGCGAACGAGCGATGGCAGGTGGACGTTCCGTTCGGCACGGACATGATCGTGGCGATCGCGTCTTCCGCCCCGTTATTCCAGAGGCCGCGTCCCGACAACGACACCGGAGCCGCTTACCTGACCGCGCTGGGCCATGCGTTGCGGGAAGCCGCGCGCAACAACACTCGTCTGGCTGCCAATATTATACTTCTGAAGACGACGCCGCGTTGAGTCTGGCGCCGGGGCGGTGTCAGAGTGGCTTCGCATCACGCAGGGCCTGATCGCGAAGCCACCCGGGCGGCATGCCGTCCCGGAAACGCTGACGCCAATAGCCAACTGCCTGTTCCGTCATCCCAACCAGATCAGGGCGGAAGAAATGCGGGCTTGGCGTGAACATCAAGTAGGCCTGGGTTTCGTTGGCTAGCAGTTCCTCGATCGAGGGATCGTAATCCTGGGAAACCAGAAAGCCGCGGAACGCGGTTCGGCTTGGCCCATCGAGGACGTTCGTCCAAAATTCCCTTGTCCAGGCGGCGTAAGCGGCGTTCGTGAAGAACTCACCGTGCGACAATTCGTGATGCAGGATGGTGGCGCGCATGTCCAAGGTCACACCGCCCTCATCTAACGCCGGCACGCTGATCAATCCGATCGTCCCGCCCGATACCAGCGCGGTCTGCTGCTGGAGCAGATCGCGCAGCCACGCCTCACCATCGGTCAGTTTGATGTTCTGACGCGAGACGGCGGCGAAGAAACGGGTCAGCGATACCGATCCGTAGTCGTGGCCGTAATAGAACGTCTCCGGCGTATCGCCATTGGCACGGATCGCGATATCGAGAGCTGCGTCGTCGAGCGCCCGATCATGCGGCTGGCCATTCTTTTCGATCATTGCCGCGACACGATTGAGCATAGCCCCCTGGCGGGCCAGGCTGGCGAAATCAAGAACCAGGATGCGCGGGTTACGATCGAATCGAAACACATCCAAGGTCGTGGTGTGATTAGCCAGGATCGCCGCTTCGCTGGCTGTGGTGACGGCGATCGGTGGAACAGCCGGCGCGGAAGGGGTGGCGGCGGGTGCCAGTTTTGGAGCCGCCGATGGCTTGAACAGCGTCCACCCGAAACCACCCCCTGCCGCGACGCCCGCGCAAATGGCGCAACCGACGAACAACCGGCGAGAGCCCCGCCGCGGCGGGGTGGTGGCGACGGAGCCCGCCCGGAGCCTGACCGTGTCGTCGTCATGCGGGGCCATGCCGACGGTCCCCGCGCTAGAGCATCATCCGATCAGCCGGGCGGGCCGAATCGGATGAACGGGTGCGATGGGGCATCGATCAGGCGTCCAGATTAATGACCCGCACCCGTCGGTTACGCGGTTCGGGCACCTGCTGGCCGGTGGGCACGGCCAGATCGTCCTCGCCCATGCCGACCGCCTGCAAACGCGAGCGATCGATATGATACGTGGTGACCAGATAGTCCACCACGGCATCCGCCCGGCGAGCCGACAGTGAACGATTGATCTCGGGACTGCCGACAGTGTCGGTGTGGCCTTCGATACGGAAGCGATATTGGGCCAGATCGGAACTGCTGAGAGCCTTGCCCAACTGGTCCAGCGCCGCCCGCGCCGCGGGCGTCAGATCGGCCGAGTTGGTCGCGAATTTCACTTCCAGATTGGCCGATGGCGCCTTGGTCGCGACCGGCGCGGCGGCGGCGTGTTCGATTGTCCCCGCGGGCCTAGGGGTCGTTGCCGCTGGCCCAGTCGCCCCGGTCGTCGGCCGGATACCGCGCGTTCCGCTGCCGATCATGCCGGTCGGCTTAAGCGACTTGATGATGTCATCCGCGGACGGATTCGACTGCGCCAGAACGGGTGTCGCGACAGCCCAGGCAAGCAACGCGCCCGCCAGAATTGATTTCGTCAACCGCATATTACATTCCCATCCTGGAGATCGACAATCGATAGCAGTCTCGTTACGATCGGACCAGCATCAAGTGAATTTTGGCGCGCCCGGGAGCGTTTATTTATCGTACTGTGTCCAGCCGTAGTTGTGGATGACCCATTTCAGTGTCATGCCGTATTCGGGGTCGGTGGCATATATCCCGGTCAGCGCGTCGGCGAAGGCATCCGGATTGCCGGCCATCTGCATGGCGGGTTTGTAGGGCTGCCCAGTCGCCAGCAGTTTGCCATGCAGGTCGAAAGCCTCTGTCAGGCTGTCGAATTTGCGAAACTTCGCTTCAATGACAACGCTTTTTCCTTCGATCACCTCGCGCGTCGGGCTTTCGACCGCCGGTTCGGAGGGCAGGGCCTTGATGCCGAAGGGGTTGTTGCTGTCCGGCGGCATGGACGCGCCCCACGCGCTTTCCACCGCCCATTGCGCCATGGTGACCGAGGCCGGAACGCTCCATCGTTTGCGCGATGCGATGGCCGCTTCGATCACATCAGGAGGCGCCTCACCGAAATGACCAACCTTTGGCGTGGGGCCATTGACCAGCGGATGCGCCGCCAGGGCGTAATAGGTCGCGCTGCCAGGATCGACACGGCCCGAAGGCGGCATCATGTTCATCATCACGGCCTGAAACGTCTCGATGGCCAGGGTCGTGCCGATATCGGCTTCGCCGTTGACCGGGATCGGCGCGTGCGGCTGCGGCAGCCGGTCGTTGAGCAACCCCTGAATCACGAAAACATCGCCTGGCGCGTTCACACCCTGCCGGCCCACCGACGTGAAAATCGGCGCGGCGACCCGGCCCATTTCATCGGTGCTGAGGATCGTGGCGGACGGGACCAATCCCATGGCGAATCTCCTGTGTGGTCGTCGAGATATAACCGAATCGTTCGGCGGAAGGCACCGTCCTCTCGCCGCCATGAGGGGCCCCGCGAACCGTGCATCCACTTGGAGCCCTCATTTCGTCGTGGCTCTGAGGTCTGACGAATACGGCTGCCAAGCTCGCGTTTTCGAGTCTAGAATGATACGGAGTGCGATGAAAGCCAGGCTGAACGATCAGGGCCCGGTGGCAGGCAGTCTCCGTCAGAGGTGGAGTTTTGAGCGACAACCCGTTCGACGAGCCGGCAGACCAGGATCGGACGGTTATTCGCCCGACCCCCGGTGGCAGGCGTGGCGTGTCTGTATCGCCCCCAACGGCCGATGGGCCCGTGGCGACGTCTCCGCCGCCGCGCCCGATTCAGGCGGCACCGGTTTTGAGCGGCATCGGGGCCGATATGGCATCGCTGGGCGACAACAAGCTGCTCGTTGCGGCAGCGCCCCTGCTGCAACTGCTGGCCCGGCTGCGCAACACCGCCAATCCTCCCGATGCCAGTGATCTAGGGGCCCGGGTGCTGGCGGAACTACGTAAGTTCGAGCAAGCGGCGCGTGACGGGGGCGTGCCGATGGAGCAACTGCGCCCGGCGCATTATGCGCTGTGCGCCAGTCTGGATGACGTTGTGCTGAATACGCCATGGGGCAGCAACAGCGCCTGGGCGCGGTCAAACCTGGTGGCGAGTTTTCACCCCGGCGCCGCCGGCGGGGAGCGTTTTATCTCGGTGCTGGGTAGGCTGCGGCAGCAGCCGGCACCGAATTTGGCGGTCCTCGAACTGATGTATTTCTGCCTGTCGCTGGGCTTCGTCGGCCCATTTCGCGATACGCCAGGCGGGATAATGGCGCTGGAACGCCTGCGCGGGGAGGTGGCGGCGGACATCGCGGCCCAGATACAAGCCGTGCCGGCTGAATTGTCGCCGCAATGGCAAGGCGTCGATGCCAGGTTTCGTCCGAAACGCAATACGCTGCCGGTCTGGGTGGCGGTGTCGGCGGCGCTTGCGGTGATTGGCGGGATGTTCATGGTTAGCCTGCGCGACCTTAATGCCGCTTCGGACATACTGCTCTCCCGAGCGCTGGCCAGCGCCCCGTCCCACATGCCCGACATCGTTCGCGCAGCACTGCCGGTTGCCCCGGCGCCGGTACCGCACGAACCCACGTCGGTCGATCAGATCCAGGCGGCTTTGGCACCCGAAATCGACCGCAAGCAATTGGCAGTGCTTGGTGCCGACACCACCCCGGTGATCCGGGTGCCGGCCGGAATATTGTTCCCCGCCGGCAGCGCGAAGCTGTCAGCGTCGGCCATTCCACTATTGGAGCACGCCGCCGCCGCTATGCGCGCCTTGTCCGGCCCGATTACCGTTCGGGGGTTCACCGACAACACGCCGGTTCACACCGTTCAATTCCCGTCCAATTTCCAGCTTTCGTCGGCCCGGGCCAAGGCTGTGCAGGTGGTCATCCAGCGGACCCTCGGGCGCGAACGTCAGGTAACCGCTGAAGGCCGATCGGATGCCGACCCGATCGCTTCCAACGCCAGTGCTGAAGGTCAGGAACAGAACCGCCGCATCGAGATCGTGCTGCATCGGCTGGAGAGCGGTCGATGACGCGGCTTGTCCTCGCACGCTGGCTTATCAGCCTGATCGGCACGCTTGCGTTGTCCGGGTTGGTTTGGCTGTTCGGTCCGTTGCTGCCGGTGATGGAGGACACGCTGCCCCGCCTTGCGGTCGTGGCGCTGATGTTGGTGCTGTGGGCATGCATCAACCTGATGATCGACCTGTCTCGCGCCAGCCGCGACCGGGCGCTTAGTATGGGGGTTGCGGCCAGCGCGACAGCCGAAGAAGCGGCGGCGATCGAAGGTGGCCTGGCCAAGGCGTTGGCGCTGTTAAAGAAAAAGCAGAAAGGCCAGGGCTACTTATATGAGCAGCCCTGGTACGTGATCATCGGTCCGCCCGGCGCCGGAAAGACGACCGCCCTGTTGAACGCCGGGTTGCGCTTTCCGTTGGCCGCCGAAATGGGGCAGGGCGCGGTGGCGGGGGTTGGCGGCACCCGGCTTTGCGACTGGTGGTTTACCGATGATGCGGTGCTGATCGATACCGCCGGCCGTTATACCACGCAGGATTCCGACGCCTCGGTCGATCGGGCCGGTTGGGACGCGTTTCTCGATCTGCTTAAGCGCACCCGGCCCCGCCAGCCGTTGAACGGGGTGATCGTGGCCATCGCGCTGTCCGACATTGCCGCCAATTCGGTCCAGGATACGACGCGGCACGCCAGGGCGATCAGTGAGCGTGTGCGGGAACTGGAGACGCGGCTTGGCATCCGGCTGCCTGTCTATGCGCTATTCACCAAAGCCGACCTGATCGTCGGATTCAGTGAATATTTCGACGATCTGGACCGTGACAGCCGCCGTCAGGTTTGGGGGGTGACGCTGCCGCATGAGGCCGGAAGCGCCGCCGCCGCACCGGACCCGGCGACCATGGCGACGCGCTTCATACAGCTGGCCGAACGCTTGAACCAACAGCTGGTCGCGCGTCTGGCGAGCGAACCGAGTGCCGAACGGCGGACGCTGATCGCGGGATTTCCCGCCCAGGTGGCCAGCCTGGCGGAACCTCTGGCTCGGTTTCTGGACGAAGCCTTCGGCGCCACACCGGTGCCGCTGCTGCGCGGCGCTTATTTCGCGTCCGGCACTCAGGAGGGAACACCGATCGACCGCCTGACGGGGGTATTGAGCCGCAGCTTCGGCCTTGACCAGCGCCGCGCCGCCACATTGCGGCCGGAGCAGGGGCGCAGCTATTTCCTCGGCGACTTGCTGACGCGCGTGGTGTTCGGCGAAGCGATGCTGGCGTCGGACAACCCGATCGCGCGCAAGCGGCTGTTTCTGTTACGCACGGCGATCTGTTCGGTTGCCGGGATCGCCGTCCTGGCAGCGGGCATCGTGCTGTGGCGCGTGCATGGCGCGGAGACCGCCACCATCGACGGGGTCAACCAGGCCTTGTCGGGGTATGAGCAGACCGCCAGCAAGCTGCCGCTCGATCCGGTGTCCGACGACGATTTGCGCCAGTTGGTTCCGCTGCTGGATCAGGCGGCCGCACTGGCGCACGACACTGGGGAAGGTGCCGACGCCATTGGCGCCGGCGTCGGGCTGTCGCAGACGGGTAAGCTGGCGGAAGCCGCGCGGACGGTCTATCGCCATGCCCTGGAACGCGCGCTGTTGCCGCGTCTGATCTGGCGGCTGGAAACGCAGATGCGCGGTAATCTGGCCCGTCCTGATTTCCTGTATGAGGCCACGCGGATATATTTGATGCTTGGCAACATGGGTTCGCTCGACCGTGCATCGGTGAGCGAATGGATGGGCCTGGATTGGCAGGCAACATATCCTGGCGCCGACGCCTCGCCACTCCGCCAGGATCTTGCCGTCCACCTCCACGCCCTGCTGTCCGACGCGTTGCCGACCGTGCAGTTGGATGGTGGGCTGATCGGCCAGGCACGGGCCAGTTTTAGTAAGGTCACGCTCGCCCAGCGGGCCTATGCGCGCATTCGCGGTTCGGCCGCCGCGCAGCGGCTGGCGCCATGGCGCCCTGTCGATGCGCTTGGCCCGGCGGGGGCACGGCTGTTCGTGCGGGCCTCTGGTCACAAGCTGACCGATGGCATCGCCGGCCTGTTTACCCATGACGGGTTTATCAGCGTGCTGCTGCCGTCGATCGCCCCCGCCGCGCAGTCGGTGGCGGCGGAAAGTTGGGTGCTTGGCCAGAAAACCGAGCTGGATCCGAACGGCGCTGCGATGCGCGATGTGCAAAGTGCTGTCGTGGCGATGTACGCCACCGAGGATATCGACGTCTGGGACCGCATGCTTGCGGATCTGGAAGTGGTGCCGCTGCGCAGCCTGACCCAGGCGGCACAGGATCTTTATATCATGTCCTCCCGGCAATCGCCGTTACGGGCTCTGCTATCCAGTGTGGTGCATGAGGTGACTCTCACCGCACCGGCCGCATCGACTGCCACCGGAGCGTCGCGGTTGCAGGGGCTGCTTGGTCCAGCCGTCGCGGCGGCGAGCACGGCTAACACGCAAGCGGGGGAAAGCGTCGCCGAACATTTCAGGCCGCTGCGCGACCTGCTGGGTGATGGGGGGGGCAGTCAGCTCGATCCCGCGCTGCAATCGCTTTATGATTTGCAGCAGCAACTGGCGAAGCTCGCTGCCGCCCCAATCGGCAGCACCGCGCCGCCACTGCCGTCCGGCAATGATCCCGCCGTGTTGTTGCGTGCCCAGGCTGCGCGGCTGCCGCAACCGCTTTCCCGTTGGATGACGGCGATGGCGGCCAGTGGGACGGCGCTTCGCAGCGGCAATGCGCGTCAGCAGATAAGCACCGCCTGGAACGCGGCGGGCGGACCGGCGTCGTTCTGTGCGCAATCGGTCAAGGGGCATTTTCCGTTCGATCGCACGGCCACGGCGGATCTGTCGCTTGACGATTTCAGCCGGCTGATGGCGTCTGGGGGCGTACTGGATGGCTTCTTCAACACGCAACTGGCGCCGTTTGCCGATACCGCCGGCAAGGTCTGGAAGCCGAAGTCACCCGATGGCACCACGTCGCCGGTATCGGCCGACGACATCGCCCAGTTTCAGCGCGCCGCCAGTTTGCGCGATCTGTTCTTTCCCGATGGCGCCACCACCCCGGTCATCCGGTTCGACATCACGCCGGTGTCGCTGGACCCCGTCTCGACCTCGGTGACGCTGGATTTGGACGGCACCGAGGTTCGGTTCGCGCACGGGCTGTCGCAGGCTTCGCAAATCAGTTGGCCTGGCGCCAATCACATGCGGGATGCCAGGGTTCTGTTCGATCCGCCGACGGCGGATGGCGGGTCGCTGGCCGAGACGGGGCCGTGGGCCCTGTTCCGGCTGATGGCGCACGCGCGGCTGCAACCGGATGCCAAGGGTGATCGTATCGTTGCTACATTCCAGCTGGGGGATAGGCGCGCGGCTTTCGATGTTCACCCAATTGGCGGTGGCAATCCGTTTGGCACGGGTTTGACCGAGGCGTTCCGCTGCCCCGCGATGCAATGACCACGCCGTCATCATCCCCGGCACGAAAGCTGATTTTGAGAATGACGATGCGTGCGATTGTCCTGGAATCGATTCTGTGTTGCCTTGCCGTATCGGTTGACTGCTAGATATCCGCTAACATCGAAAGTCTTGATAACCAAAGGGGACGACGAACGTGGCCAAAGCACCTGCATCAGCTGCTGAAAGCATAATGGCGGCGGGCAAAATGAAGCCGCTTCTTGCCAGGCATAAACCAGTTGGGGCCGCCATCGGTCTGACCGCCGAGGGCGAAGGCGTGATCCTTCTGCATAAAAAGGCGAAGCCGAAGAAGGTCATGGCGATGCTGAAGGCCGCGGCGGGCAAGGAGAAACTGAAGCTGGACAATGCCAGCCTGCGGTTTGGACGTGCCGTGGTGGACCCGACATACGACGCTGGAATGGTCCGCTTCTTCATCAATAAGGCTGCCGCCGGCAGCATGCGCATGAAGCTTTTACCGGTGGTAAAGGAAGTTCCTTACCAGAAGGTCGAACTCAACATCGATGAGGGGCTGGAGCTGGAGCCAGATGATACCGCGGAGTCGCTGTCCCAGCAGTTGGCGGAACTGGTCAAGCGGATGGATCAGCTCCCGGATACCGATGCGGGCCTGAAGGCACGGCTTGCCAAACTCGCGACTGACGCCAGCGCCCAAATCAAGGCCAACGACCTTAATTCTGCCGCCGATTTCATCGACCAGCTAGGCGAAGCCCTGGACGAGGTGCTGGGCGAAGAGCCCGAAGCTCCGGCCGGACCGTCGAGTAAGGAGCCCGTGGAGGCCGCGCAACCGGCCCCGGAGGCGCCGCCGCCCGCGCCGCCCGCGTCACCCGCACCGCCCCCGCCGCCTGAGGCGAAGCCCCAGCTGGACGCCGATGCCTTGAAGAAGGAACTTGCGGGGCTCATGCAGAGGATCCTGCAAATTCCCCCCGGCGACCCCGACCTGAAGGCGCGTGCTGTTAAGCTCGCCACCGACGCCAACGTTCAGATCAAGACTAACAACCTGAACTCTGCCACTGGTTTCATCGGGCAACTGCGGGACGCGCTCGACGGTGCCGGCCAGCCTGCTCCGCCGAACGACCAGGTCGCCGAGGCCAAAGCCGAGGCCGAAACAACGCCGGCCGCGTCCACCCTGACGCCCCGGTTAACGGCGGCCGCGCAGCGGATCGCGCAGGTGTTGGGTCAGGATCCGTCGCGCAGGGGCACCCTTGTGGCCCTGGCCGCGGACGGCCAGAAAAAGATCGCGGCGAACGATTTCACGGGCGCGCTGCACGCGATCGAGGAACTGGAGATCGCGCTCGACGCGCCGTTGGTTCCGAAAGAGACGATCACCGCCAACACCGGGGCCGTGGCCTATGCGAAGTCGCGCCTGGCGTGGTTGGCCGTGCGCAAGCAGATGCAGGGCGACGTCAACAAGCTGCGCGATACCCTGACCGAAAAATATCAGGGCACGCCGATTCTGAACCAGATTCAGGCCAGTTATGATGATCGCGTTAGCAAGAAGCTCGATGTCCTGGATGAGTCGCTGGCCGATCTGCTGGATGACGCCAGCAATACCGCCGATCCAGAGGTGCGCGCGACCAAAGTGCAGGCGGCACGTGACAAGATCGTAGAATACCAGGGTTATGTGGCTTCGGAGTCGAAGTTGTTCGACGATCTCGATTCCAATCCGTTCGTCCCGCTTGCCATCAAGGCGACACTGACCAAGACCCTGTCGACACTCTCGGCGGCGGTGCGCTAACCGCGGACCCGTGCGGCGGTTTGCCATGTCGGTAGGCCGCCGCGCGTTTCGCCAACGGTCCTAGTCGTTGCGACATCGCGAATAGCCAATTCGTCAGGCGCTCATGTTTTGACGGCGCAGGGCGAGAAGATGAGTCTGGTAGTGCACGGCGCTTCGCGCATGCAGCCTGGTGTGCCAGGCGAAGTTGGCCTGTTGAGCGAGGATTTCCACGCCGGGAATGGCGTGGTCCGGTGGCCCGGCCAGCAGCGCCTGAAGAAACGCCTCGCCCGATCCACCATGGCTGGCGCGTTGCGAGTGGCCGCCCAACCAGGCCGTGACCGGGGTCGCTCGTATCGACCAATCGTATGGGGTGGCGAGCAGTATCCGGCCATGCGGGCTTGTGGCCTGGATCAGAGTCCCCAGCAGTTGGCGGGGGTTACTGACACAGTCGAGCAGGTTGAGCGCGAGGCACAGATCGGACCCGCCGGTAGGGACGGGCAGGCAGGTGGCGTCGCAGGCCCAGAAATCGGTTCGATCCGCGCCGTCGATCGCCACATCGAAGCGTCGGCGGTCATAGACGAGGCCGATGCGGCGGCGCGGGTACGACACGCGGCCAAGACCGGCGTTGCGCGCCAACCGCAGCAGGCCGAGATGGATGTCCGCCCCCAGCACCAGCGCCCGGGGAAACGCCCGGGCCAACGCGAAGCTGGTGCTCCCGGCCGCGCATCCGACATCCAGCACGCGGCGCGGCGTTAATTCGGACGGGCCGGCTAATGCCAGCAGGCGTGCCAGACAGCGCCGAGCGGAACCCGGAATGGGATCGTCGGTATGACCGGTCTCTTCGGGGTCGAGATCGGCGTAACCGTCCCAGCCATAGGTCGATTGGACCTGACGCATCACGTCGAACCAACTGTCCGGCCCGATTGCGTCGCCTAACAGACCCTCCAGCTGCGGGTCGAGGTCATCGCGCAACATCAGCTCGATTCCGCGTTCCGCCAGCAGCGTTGCGAGTTCCGGCACAATGACGGGAATGCCGTCGAGCACCGGGTACTCATGCTGGCAGTCTGGGCAGTGCAGCGTCGCCACGATGACATCGGTGTCGGTCCGTTCGGCGACATGGGCGAGTACCAAGTCCCGTGGCTGGCGTCCGGCACGCAGACAGACCGGGCAGCGCGGCGCGAACGCCTTGAAATGGCTGAGTTTCACGACGCGCTGGTCAACCGCCGATCAGCACGGTCGGACAGCCGGGTGGTACGATCTGACCGGTAGGTGATGGAATGGGCGCCACGCAAGAGGCGTGCAGGGTTTGATCGCCCACCCGCGCCGCGGGCAGGCCGCAAATCATCACCGTGGCAGAGCCTTTGGCAATGATACCAGGCCCCGCCGGTACGCATCCAGGCAGTGTGCAGATTTTCGTCATGTCGCTGACCCGGGCGGCCGGCTTGCCACCGATCAGCACAGTGACCCCGCCCGGCGGCAAGATCGGCAAGGGCAGGGCTGGATGTGGTACGGGAGTCGGCACCAGCGCGGCCGGGTGAATCGGCGCATGGCAATGCGGCGCGGTCTGCAAAACCATATCGCCGACGCGCGCGGCTGGTGTTCCCATGTCTAATCTCCTTCAGTCTAATCTTAGCAAGAAATCGGCTGATGGCGAATTAGATCGCACGGCCATTGATATCGCCGCCGTTCTGGCTATCGATAAGGTGCTGCAACAACGGGATCCGGCATGGTCTGCTTTTGCAAACACACGATGAGCGAACTGGAACTGTTGCTGCCCTCGCTGCATGCGCCCGACCCGGGCGGCGACCTGAGTGCGAGCCTGAGTGCGAACGCCAGCCTTGACGCCGGGATCGCGGGCGCCGGTTCGCCTGGCCCTATGGCTGAACTGCGGGCCTTGGCCGCTTGGCTGGCCCAGTTTGGCCTGCCGGCACCGCCCTGGACACCTGACCCGGCCTGGCTCGGTGAGCCGTTGCCGAGGCTTCAACTCACGGCCGGTGCGGTGGCCACTCTTCAGGCCTTCGCGCAGCTTCAGGTGCTGGCGCTGTCGCTGGGGATGAACCTGATGGTGGCCGCCCAGGCGACCGCGTTCGCGCGATTGGTTGCCACCTTGAACGCGCGACTGGCGCTTTTGCTGCAAACGGCAGCGCCGATCAATCCGGAAGCGTGGGTTCAGCTTTCGGCGGCGGTCACCACCTCGGCCCGGGTCACGGAGGCGGTTCGGCTCGGTTTGCTGGTTCCCACGCCGCCGCCGATGGGGCCGCCGCTATCGCCCTGGCGTGGTTTTCTGTCTGAGTTGCGGGCGTTGCTGCCGGTAATCGCGATCGCCAACCAACTTCAGCTCGATCTGTCGGCGAGCTTGACAGCCCAGCTCGCGCCGATCCTGCGGACAATGTTGCGGATTCCGATGCCGGCGATGACGGCCACGCTGGCCGCTGCCTTGTCGTTGACAACAAGCCTGACGGCGGCACTCGCCGCTGTGGCTCAATTGAAGCTGTCGCTGGGGATCGATCCGCTGACTGTTGGCTTGCCGGCGGTGCGGATGATGGTCGCGGAACGGCTTGCTGCCACGGCCAGCCTTGTGGAACAAGCCGCCGGAATGCCGCCTGCCGCTTTGATCTCGGTCTTGCCGCGCATCGAATACTGTCCAACCCTGATGGCGCCGGCCGCCGTCGTCCAGACGGCGCTGTCGCTGAATCTGCCGCCGATGACATGGCAGATTCCCTTGATCGCTGACGTGCCAGTGCTGAACGTGGGCCTGCCCATGGCGGCTTTCAGCGCGCAGTTAGACGCGGCTTTCGATCTTAGGGCGTCTGCGACCCCCTGCGGCCCTGGCTGCGACGCATCGGTATTGATGGCGGCTGTGAATGCCTGATGGGGGCTGCTGAAAAAGGGGGCGGTTCAGAATGCACCCATTTCAGGCACCGTCAGTCCTATCACGCCGAGTGCCACGCCAATGCCGCCCATGAGCATGGCGAAACGGACGAGCAGTTTCGAATTGGTGATCACCGATGCCGTGGCCAGAACGATGCCAAGCTGCAAGGCTGCGGAAGCGTTGTCGAAGCTGTGCGACTGCTCCAGCGAACGATTGCGGACTTCCTCGAATTCCTTGGCTCGTTCCATGATGGCCTCCTTGCCATCCTTGGGATCCGTGGCAAACCGATTGCTGTCGTCCCGTAGTTTTTTGGCAAGGGTCAGACGTTTCTCCGATATCGCCGGATCGCCGGCTGGATCGATCACGGCGAGCGCTTGCGACAGGTCCCCGGCGATCGTCTGCCGTGTCGATTTGGCTTGATACTGACTCCAGGCATCCGCGGCGAAAACGCCGTTGATGCTGACGCGGATTTCCGAATGACGCGCCTGTTGTTCGGTGATCGCCAGCAGGGCGGCCAAAATGGCGATCAGCAGGGCGGCGCCTTTGTTGCCGTGCGCGGCCGCATGTTCGGCGTGCTCATGATGTTCGAGTATCTCGCTCACAGGGGACTCCGATGTGGATGGGTTCGTTCCAAAAATATAAAAAAATTGCACGACCAAGCGCCTTGGGGGTGTTAATCTGTATCCCTGGCTGCCTGCAAGCGAAGTTGCCACGGCAATACAATACCCGGGAAATAAGCGACGCGGCCGTTCGTGGTGGGGCGGGGCGCCTGGACGGTGCATTGGAATAGTGTTCGCGTCCCTCTGATGAATGCCCTGCCGGCGGGAATTATCATTTGGCAGGCGACTGGTTACGGCCTCGAAAAGCGAGCGTACTATTAATGTACTTGCATGAGCAACGCTTTCCGCTGGGCCAGCTTTTGTACTGCTGGACAAAGTCCGGCATTTATCGTTTCATAGCTAAGCGTGTGTCTGGGAATAGGGGCGGGGGTGGAACGTGCTATCAAATTACGGACTTCCGCTTCCGGACACGTGTGCATGAGAACCGTGTGTATGAGCGATTTTTTGGGAGCGATGAGCCCCGATCCGATTGGGTGGTTTGTCTGAAATGCCGCCGGTTGATCTTGCGAGTGGCCTGCCCGATTTAGACCCCGATGCGCCTGCCGGATCGAATCTTGAATTCGATGCGGCATTCGGCGAGCTTGAACGCGCGGCGCAAGGAAAACCGGAGCAGCAATACGGCGGGACGATCATCCCGGCGGAAGA
>JAJZEV010000202.1 GCA_021805665.1 Pseudomonadota bacterium | reverse complement strand
CAGCACCGCCCCAAGAGCGGCTTCCAGCCCGTCGGCGACGGTCAGGGAATCAATCATTGGCGGCCAACGCTCCCCGTCCTTGACCGCCAGAACTTCGGCCAGGGCCTGCGACTCGGCAGCCAACCGTGCGCGGGCCGAGTCGGCGGTCGCTTGCTTTTCCCGCGCCTGCGCCAGCGCGGCAGCCCCGGCGGCGCGGGCTTGTTCCGCCTGTTCCACCGCAGACCTGGCCGCTGCGATGGCGGCTTCGGCCTCGGCGGTGTCCTCGGTGGCGCGTGCGACAACCGCCGGATCGACCTGCTGGGCGGCAATGCGGGCGCGGTCCTGGCCGATGGAGCGGAACTGCTCGTTGAAGCGGTTTGCCCGGTGTTCGGCCTGCGACAGCAGTTGCGCCGCCGCCTGCGCGCGGGCGTTCGCCTCGGCGGCGGCTTCGGTCGCCCGGTTTGCTTCTGCTTCCGCGATGCGGACGGCGTCCGCGGCGGCGATCGTGGCCGCCTCGGCGGCGGTCGCGCGGGCGTCATGTCCGGCGTCGGCCTCGGTCAGACTGATTTCTTCCGCCCCCAACCGCTGATCGGCGGCGGCGGCGTCGCGCTGCAACTGGCTGGCGTAGGTCAGGTCCTGGCGGATTTGTCCGACACGGCGCTGCGCCTCCCCCAGCGCGACCTTCGCGGCCTGTTCCTCGCCCGCCACCTGCTCCTGCGACAAGCGATGGCGTTCCAGGATGGTCCGGGCGTTCGACTCGATATCGCGCAGCGGCTGCACCGATGCCGTCGTCTCGGCGGTTAGGGCACTGGCGGCGGTCACGGCATCCGTGGCCTCGGCAACAGCGATCCGGGCCTGATGCAGGATCGCGGCCGCCGCCGCCCGGGCTTTTTCGACCCGGGCGCGTTGCAACGACAGCAGATCGGCCTCCGCCTCGCGGATCGACCCGGAGATGTTGCGGTACCGACTGGCCTGCCGAGCCTGGCGTTTCAGGCCGGCGAGTTGGCTGTCCAACTGGGCGCGCAGGTCGTCGGCGCGCGACAGATTGGCTTCCGCGGCCCGCAGTTTCAGCTCCGCCTCATGCCGGCGGGCGTGCAGTCCGGTGATGTTGGCGGCTTCTTCCAGCAACTGGCGGCGGTCTTCCGCCTTGGCGCTGACCAGCGCGCCAACCCGGCCCTGGCTGACCATGGCGGAGGCGCGCGACCCAGACGCCAGATCGGCAAACAGCGTCTGCACGTCGCGGGCGCGGGCTTCCTTGCCGTTGATGCGATAGGCGGAACCGCTGCCCCGTTCGATCCGGCGGACAATCTCCAGCTCCGGCTGCTCATGGAACGGAGGCGGCGCGCGACCGACCGCTTCGTCCAGGAACAGGGTCACTTCGGCGATGTTGCGCGACGCCCGGCCGGAGGTGCCGGCGAAAATCACATCCTCCATCTCGCCGCCGCGCAGGTTGCGGGCGCTGCTTTCGCCCATCGCCCAGCGCAACGCCTCGACCACATTGGACTTACCGCATCCGTTGGGTCCGACTATTCCGGTCAGTCCAGGCAGGATCTCTACGCTTGTGGGTTCGGCGAAGCTCTTGAACCCGGCGATGCGGATACGGCGGAAACTGACCGGCAATGGCTACTCCCTATGATGGAATCAGCTTGCGGAAGGCGTCGTAGGACATCTCCCCGCTGTGCTTCTGGCCGTCGATGACGAACGTGGGGGTGGAGTCGATGCCCAGCTTCTTGGTGTCTTCCTGCTGGGTCTTGATAATCCAGTCGCGCAACCCCGTGTCGCCCAGCGCCTTGTCGAAGGTCGCTCGGCTCATGCCTGCAAGGCCCGCGGTTTTCCACAGTTCGGCGGTGGTGTCGGCGCCGCGGGCGAACGCCCAGCGGTTCTGGGTCGCGAACAGCGCGTCGATGAACGGTTCATACCGATCCACGGGCAGATACCGGGCCACCATCGATGCGGTCAGCGCGACCTGGTCCAGCGGGTAATCGTGGAACACCCATTTCACCGCCCCGGTGTCGATCAGGTTCTTCTGGATGTCCGGCAGGGTTTCCTGCGCGAACGCGGCGCAATGCGGGCAGGTGAGGGAGAAGTATTCGTCCACCACCACCTTGGCGTCGGGCTTGCCGATGAAGCGTTCGGCACGCGGGTCGTCCTGCGCAAGGGCCGGCGAGGCCAGCGCAGCGAGGGCGAAACCAGTGGGCACCACAGTTAGTAGAGAACGGCGAGAAATCGTCATTAGAACCTCTATATCTGGTATTACAGCTTCTTCAGGGGGCGTGTCGAGTGTTTGCTTCGTCCGATGACGACCCGCCCGAGCGCGGCGAGTGCGTCCTTCAGGTCTCCGTCTAGCAGGCCGGCGACGGCGGCCTGTGCTTCCAGAACCGCCTCGGGCGGCTTCTTGAAGGCCGGTGCCGGTTTGCGGGGCATGCCGGCCTGGGTGAACTTCAGCGAATGAACCGGCTGACCGCCCAGATGGGCGTTGATCCGCTGGATCATGGCAACGCCCACGTAGTGCAGTTCCATCGCTGTCGGGCCGGCGCAGGCGATGGTCAGCACGCCCCGGTCGAGTCGTCTGGGTATGGTCATCGATGCGACCTTGGGGCCGACGATCGCCTCCCAATCCGCCAGGATTTGGGCGGATGAGGGGTTCTGGCGCTTGAAAACCGGGCGCGCGACAGCCGGCACCAGCGTGCCGATCGGGCGCGGGCCATAGACGAACCGGCCGCGTCCCGCCATACCCTCGCGCGTGTCGTCGTCGTTCGCCATTGCCGCCGCCTCTGACCTCCTGCACTGGTACGACCGCCATCGGCGACGGCTGCCGTGGCGGGCGGAGCCCGGCGAGACCCCTGACCCTTACCGCGTCTGGCTGAGCGAGATCATGCTACAGCAGACGACCGTCACCGCGGTCATACCGTATTATGAGCGGTTCGTAAGCCGGTTCCCGACAGTTCAGGCGCTGGCTGCCGCACCTTTGGACAGCGTGCTGTCGGCCTGGGCGGGGCTTGGCTACTACGCCCGCGCCCGAAACCTGCACGCCTGCGCGGCGGTTGTCGCGGCGGCGGACGGGTTTCCCGCCGATCTGGCCGGTTTGCAGGCACTGCCCGGCATCGGCGCCTATACCGCCGCCGCGATCGGCGCCATCGCGTTTGGCATCCCCGCCGTGCCCGTGGACGGGAACGTGGAACGGGTCGTGTCCCGCGTGTTCGCGATCGAGCAGCCGATGCCCGCCGCCAAACCCGCGATGCGCGAGGCGGCTTCCCGTCTAGGTGCCGACCCGGCGGCGCAAGCCCGGCCCAGCGATTTCGCCCAGGCGATGTTCGACCTGGGGGCAGGGGTCTGCACCCCGGCCGCACCCGGCTGCGCGGTTTGCCCCTGGATCGGGGCGTGTGCCGCCCGGCGCATGGGCATCCAGGCATCGCTGCCCCGCAAGGCGCCCAAAAAGGCTCGGCCTGTCCGCTATGGCGTGCATTTCTGGCTGACCGACGAGTCCGGCCGCGTGCTGCTGCGAACGCGCCCCTACAAGGGTCTGCTGGGTGGCATGACCGAGCTTCCGGGTACGGAATGGCGCGACACGCCATGGGCGGTGAACGAAGCCCTGGCCGACGCGCCGATGTCCGCGGTGTGGCGGGCCGCCGGTCAGGTGCGGCACGTCTTCACCCACTTTGAGTTGATCCTCGACGTGCTGGCCGCCCGGGTGCCACGGATCGAGGGTGCGGGTTTCGCTCATTCCCTGGATGCGTTGGACGACGCGGCACTGCCGTCGGTGATGCGCAAATGCGTGCGGATGGCCGTCGCGTCCTGAGTTGCTATAAGCCCGCTCGCAACCGCCACGACCGCCCGAGGACCCATGATTCGCCTGGACAACATCACGAAGCAGAACGGCACCCGCCTTGTGTTCATCGAGGCATCGGCCGCGTTGCAGAAGGGCGAGAAGATCGGCCTGGTCGGCCCCAACGGCGCCGGCAAGACCACGCTGTTCCGCATGATCACCGGCCAGGAAGACCCGGACGGCGGCCAGGTGCTGACCGATCGCGGCATCACCATCGGCTTCTTCAGCCAGGACGTGGGCGAAATGGCCGGCCGCAGCGCGGTGGCCGAAGTGATGGACGGCGCGGGTGCGGTCAGCGAGGTGGCCGCCGAACTGGCTGTGCTGGAAGCCGCGATGGCGGACCCCGATCAGGCCGATAACCTGGATGCCATCCTGGAACGCTTCGGCGACGTGCAATCCCGCTTCGAGGAACTGGGCGGCTACGCGCTGGACGGAAGGGCGCGCGAAGTGCTGGACGGGTTGGGCTTCAGCCAGGAGATGATGGACGGCGATGTCGGCAAACTGTCCGGCGGCTGGAAAATGCGCGTGGCGCTGGCCCGCATTCTGCTGATGCGCCCCGACGTGATGCTGCTGGACGAACCGAGCAACCATTTGGATCTGGAGAGTTTGATCTGGCTGGAACAGTTCCTGGCGGGGTTCGACGGCGCGCTGTTGATGACCTCCCACGACCGGGAATTCATGAACCGCGTCATCAACAAGGTGATCGAGATCGACGGTGGCGTGCTGACCGCGTTCTCCGGCGATTATGAGTTTTATGAGCAGCAGCGCGCGCTGAACGAAAAGCACCAGCAGGCGCAGTTTGAGCGGCAGCAGGCGATGCTGGCGAAGGAGATCAACTTCATCGAGAAGTTCAAGGCCCGCGCCTCCCACGCCGCGCAGGTGCAAAGCCGGGTGAAGAAGCTGGAGAAAATCGACCGGGTGGAGCCGCCGAAGCGCCGCCAGTCGGTGGCGTTCGATTTCGCCCCGGCGCCGCGGTCGGGCGAGGATGTGGCGGCGTTGCGGGGCGTGCATAAACGCTATGGCAACCGGGTGATTTATGAGGGGCTGGACCTGTTGGTGCGCCGCCGGGAACGCTGCTGCGTGCTGGGGGTGAACGGCGCGGGGAAATCCACGCTGCTGCGGCTGGTGGTGGGCGCGACGGAGCCGGATGCCGGGTCTGTCGTGGTGGGCGGCAGCGTGAAGATGGGCTATTTCGCCCAGCACGCGATGGATTTGCTGGACGGCGATCGTACCGTGTTTGAAACGCTGGAGGATGCGTTTCCGATGGCCGGGCAGGGGTCGTTACGGTCCCTGGCGGGGGCGTTCGGATTCTCGGGCGATGAGGTCGAGAAGCGCTGCCGCGTGCTGTCGGGTGGCGAGAAGGCTCGGTTGGTGATGGCGCTGATGCTGTACGATCCGCCGAACTTTCTGGTGCTGGACGAGCCGACGAACCATCTGGATATCGCGACGAAACAGATGCTGATCGGCGCACTTTCGTCTTTTGAAGGAACGATGTTGTTTGTGTCGCATGACCGGCATTTTCTGGCGGCACTGTCTAACCGGGTGCTGGAGCTGACGCCGGAGGGGATTCACCAGTATGGGGGTGGGTATACGGAGTATGTCGCCCGGACGGGGCATGAGGCGCCGGGGTTGCATGCGTAGCGGATACCGGTTGAACGATACCGCCGGTAATACTATATGCTGTCCATGATCAGGGGCGTGCATGGCCAGGGGCGACAAGACACTCGACGCAATGCGCGGAAA
>JAJZEV010000019.1 GCA_021805665.1 Pseudomonadota bacterium | reverse complement strand
GGAATACGAGACGGCCAACCGTCACTACGCCCACGTCGATTGCCCCGGCCACGCCGACTATGTGAAGAACATGATCACCGGCGCCGCGCAGATGGACGGCGCGATCCTGGTGGTGTCCGCCGCCGACGGCCCGATGCCGCAGACCCGTGAGCACATCCTGCTGGCACGTCAGGTCGGCGTGCCCGCGCTGGTGGTGTTCCTGAACAAGTGCGACATGGTCGATGACCCGGAACTGCTGGAACTGGTCGAAATGGAAGTGCGCGAGCTTCTGTCGTCCTACCAGTTCCCCGGCGACGATATCCCAATCGTCAAGGGCTCCGCCCTGATGGCCCTGGAAGGCAAGAGCCCGGAACTGGGCCATGATGCGATCCTGGAGTTGATGAAGGCCGTTGACGCCTACATCCCGCAGCCGGAACGCACGCTGGATCGTCCGTTCCTGATGCCGATCGAAGACGTGTTCTCGATCTCTGGCCGTGGCACCGTCGTGACCGGCCGTGTCGAGCGCGGTATCGTCAAGGTCGGCGAGGAAGTCGAGATCGTCGGCATCAAGGACACCGTGAAGACCATCGTCACGGGCGTCGAGATGTTCCGCAAGCTGCTCGATCAGGGTCAGGCCGGCGACAACATCGGCGCGCTGCTGCGCGGCACGAAGCGTGAAGACGTGGAGCGCGGCCAGGTTCTCTGCAAGCCGGGCAGCATCAAGCCGCATACCCAGTTCAAGGCCGAAGCCTACATCCTGACGAAGGAAGAAGGTGGTCGTCATACCCCGTTCTTCACCAACTACCGTCCGCAGTTCTACTTCCGCACGACCGACGTGACGGGTGTGGTGTCGCTGCCGGAAGGCACGGAAATGGTGATGCCGGGCGACAACGTGTCTATGTCCGTCGAGCTCATCGCGCCGATCGCGATGGACGACGGTCTGCGCTTCGCGATCCGCGAAGGTGGCCGCACCGTCGGCGCTGGCGTGGTTGCCAGCATCCAGAAGTAAGAGACGAAGCGATACCGGCGCCCCGCCCGTACCAAGATTGTCTTGGCGGACGGGTGGGCGCCGGCTTCCGTTTCGGCGGGGAACTTGAGAGCGAACGATGGACAATCAGAATATCCGTATCCGGCTTAAGGCCTATGATCACCGCGTGCTCGACAACAGCACGAAGGAGATTGTGAACACGGCCAAGCGCACGGGTGCCCGGGTTCGCGGACCGATCCCGCTGCCGACCCATATCGAGCGTTTCACGGTGAACCGCTCCCCGCATGTCG
The DNA here is from genome assembly GCA_021805665.1 of Pseudomonadota bacterium. Taxonomy (GTDB): domain Bacteria; phylum Pseudomonadota; class Alphaproteobacteria; order Acetobacterales; family Acetobacteraceae; genus Rhodopila. The sequence continues at coordinate 20,047 of JAJZEV010000019.1, read as the reverse complement.
ATAAGAAAAGCCGCGAGCAGTTCGAAATCCGGACGCATCGCCGCCTGTTGGACATCGTGGAGCCGACCCCGCAGACGGTGGACGCGCTGATGAAGCTCGACCTCGCCGCCGGCGTGGATGTTGAGATCAAGATCTAAGACCATGCCCCAGCCCCTACGCACCGGTCTCCTGGCCAAAAAGCTTGGTATGACCCGGATATTCAAGGATGACGGCACTCATGTGCCAGTCACCGTTCTGCACCTGGACCAGGTGCAGGTTGTCGCCGCGAAGACCGAGGAAACGGACGGCTACACCGCCGTTCAGATCGGTTTCGGCAAGGCGAAGGTAAAGAACGTCACCCAGCCGCAGCGCGGCCACTTCGCCAAGGCGAAGGTGGAGCCGAAGATGAAGCTGGTTGAATTCCGGGTTGCCCCCGATGCGCTGCTGGAGCCGGGCGCGAGCCTGTCCGCCGCGCATTTCGCGGCCGGCCAGAAGGTCGATGTGTGCGGCACGTCCAAGGGCAAGGGTTTTGCCGGCGGCATGAAGCGCTGGAACTTCGCGGGTCTTGAAGCATCCCACGGCGTGTCGATCAGCCATCGTTCGCTGGGTTCGACCGGTAACCGTCAGGATCCCGGCAAGACCTTCAAGAACAAGAAGATGGCGGGCCATCTCGGCGTCGAGCGTATCACCACTCTCAATCTGGAAGTGGCGGCCGTGGACGCGGAAAAAGGCCTGATCATGATCAAGGGCGCCGTCCCCGGCAGCAAGAATGGCTACGTGCTGGTGCGCGATGCCATCAAGCGCGCCCGTCCGGCCGACGCGGCCTATCCGGCAGCGCTTATCGAAGCCCCCGTTGCCGATACGCCGGCGGCTGGCTGAGGAACAGGCAGATGCAAGTCGATATCATCACGCTTGAAAATGCAACGACCGGCAGCACAGAGCTTCCGGACGACATTTTCGCGACCACGCCGCGCCAGGACATCATGGCGCGCGTCATTCACTGGCAGTTGTCGAAGCGCCGCGGCGGCAACCACAAGGTTAAGGGGATGGCGGAAGTTTCCGGCACCACCAAGAAGCCTTACAAGCAGAAGGGCACCGGTAACGCCCGCCAGGGCAGCCTGCGTTCGCCGCAGTTCCGCACTGGCGGCGTTGTTCATGGCCCAGTTGTTCGCTCGCACGAATACAGCCTGAACAAGAAGGTTCGCCGGCTTGGTCTGATCTCCGCGCTGTCGCAGAAGCTGGCCGAGAACAAGCTGGTCGTCCTGGACGCCGCGACGCACGCGCCGAAGACCGCCGAGCTGGCCAAGAAGATCAAGGCGTTGGGCTGGAAGTCCGCGCTGATCATCGACGGTTCGGTTGACGATGGTTTCATGCGCGCCTGCCGTAACATCCATCGTCTGGATGTGCTGCCGACGATCGGGGCCAATGTCTATGACATCCTGAACCACGACGTTCTGGCGATCACCACCGCCGGGCTCGAGGGTCTGAAGGCACGCATCAACGGCGCCGTCGCGACAGGAGATGCCGCATGACCGTCGCACCGAAAAAGCCTCTCTCCAAAGAGGCGATGTATCAGATCATCCGCGCGCCGCTGATCACGGAAAAGATGACGCTCCTGACGGAGAAGAATCAGTTCGGCTTCAAGGTCGCCACCGACGCGACAAAGCCGGAGATCGCCGCCGCGATTGAAGCCCTGTTCAACGTCAAGGTCACATCGGTGAACACCTTGATCCAGAAAGGCAAGACCAAGCGCTTTAAGGGACGCCCGGGCGTACGCTCCGACGTCAAGAAAGCCATCGTGACCCTGGCACCCGGCCAGTCGATCGATTTCACCTCCGGCCTCGCATAAGGCACGCGGAAGATGGCACTTAGGCAATTCAATCCAGTTACGGCGAGCCTTCGCGGCACCGTTCTGATCAATCGTTCCGAACTGTGGAAGGGCAAGCCTGTCAAGGGTCTGACCGAGGGGCAGCACAGCCACGGTGGACGTAACAACCACGGCCGTATCACCAGCCGGTTCCGCGGCGGTGGACACAAGCAGGCCTATCGCGTTGTCGACTTCAAGCGTCGCAAGTTCGACGTTCCTGGCGTCGTGGAACGTCTGGAATACGACCCGAATCGGACCGCGTTCATCGCGCTGATCAAGTATCAGGACGGGGAACTCTCCTACATCCTGGCACCGCAACGCCTGAAGGTTGGCGACCAGGTGATTGCTGGCGCTCGCGTCGATATCAAGCCCGGCAATGCGATGCCGCTGGCCGCCATCCCCGTCGGCACGATCATCCACAACATCGAGATGAAGCTCGGTGCCGGTGGCAAGATCGCCCGCTCGGCCGGTACGTTCGCGCAGTTGGTCGGCAAAGACTCCGGTTATGCGCAGATCAAGCTGATGTCCGGCGAGCTTCGCGTCGTGCGGTCGGAATGCATCGCCTCGATCGGCGCTGTGTCCAACCCGGACAACATGAACCAAAAGTTGGGCAAGGCCGGGCGTATGCGCTGGCTGGGCTTCAAGCCGCATAACCGCGGTGTCGTCATGAACCCGGTCGATCACCCCTTGGGTGGCGGTGAAGGCCGCAGCTCGGGCGGCCGTCATCCGGTTTCTCCGTGGGGTCAGCCGGCCAAGGGCTACAAGACGCGCGGCAACAAGCGGACGGACAGCCTGATCATCCGCCGCCGTAATAAGGGTAAGTAAGATGGCGCGTTCCGTATGGAAGGGACCGTTCGTCGACGGTTACCTGCTGCAAAAGGCTGAAAACGCGAAGGCTTCGTCCCGCAACGAGATCATCAAGATCTGGTCGCGCCGCTCGACGATCCTGCCGCAGTTCGTTGGCCTGACCTTTGGTGTTTACAACGGTCATAAGTTCCTGCCCGTGCAGGTGAACGAAAACATGGTCGGCCACAAGTTCGGTGAATTCTCACCGACCCGCACCTTCAGCGGTCATGCGGCCGACAAGAAGGCGAGGCGCGGCTAACATGAGCAAGCCGAAGCATGATCGGGGCCTCCCCGAGACCGAGGCACAGGCCATCGTCAGCAACCTGCGGGTCAGCCCGCGGAAGTTGAACCTGGTAGCTGCCATGATCCGTAATCTGCCGGCAGGCCGGGCGGTGGCGACGCTGACCTTCAGCAAGCGCCGCATTGCGCATCAGGTGAAGAAGGCGCTGGAAAGCGCCATCGCGAACGCTGAGAACAACCATTCGCTTGATGTCGATCGTTTGGTCGTCGCACGCGCGGAAGTTGGCCGGTCGATCGTGATGCGCCGGTTCCATGCACGTGGCCGCGGTCGCGCGTCGCGGGTGGAAAAGTGGTTCAGCCACCTGAAGATCGTCGTTGCCGAACGTGCGCAGGAAGAAACCGGCACCGAAGGGGGGGCCGCATAATATGGGTCATAAAGTTAATCCGATCGGTCTTCGCCTCGGCATCAATCGCACGTGGGACAGCCGCTGGTTCGCCGGCACCGATTATTCCAAGCTTCTGCACGAAGACTTCAAGCTTCGCGCGCATCTGCGCAACAAGCTGCGCGGCGCTGGCGTTTCCCGCGTTGTGATCGAGCGTCCGGCCAAGAAGCCGCGCGTCACGATCTATGCGGCGCGCCCGGGCGTGGTGATCGGCAAGAAGGGCCAGGACATCGAGACCTTGAAGAAGGATCTCACCAAGATGGCCAAGGCCGAGGTGTCGCTGAACATCGTCGAAATCCGCAAGCCGGAGATCGATGCGACCCTGGTGGCCGAAAACATCGCCCAGCAGCTCGAACGTCGTGTGGCGTTCCGCCGTGCGATGAAGCGCGCCGTTCAGTCGGCGATGCGCTTGGGCGCCCAGGGGATCCGGATCAATTGCGGTGGCCGTCTCGGCGGCGCCGAAATCGCCCGGGTGGAATGGTATCGTGAAGGCCGGGTGCCCCTGCACACGCTGCGCGCGGACATCGACTTCGGTGTGGCGACGGCAAAGACGACGTATGGCACGTGCGGTGTGAAGGTATGGGTGTTCAAGGGCGAGATCATGGCCCACGACCCGATGGCTCAGGACCGTAAGGCCGCCGAACAGGCGCCGCAGCGGTAAGTGGAATTTAGAAAATGCTCTCTCCGAAGCGCACTAAATATCGCAAGCAGCACAAGGGCCGCATCCATGGCTTGTCCAAGGGTGGCACCGCGCTGAATTTCGGCACCTTTGGCCTGAAGGCCCTGGAGCCGGAACGCATCACTGCTCGCCAGATCGAATCCGCTCGCCGGGCGATCACCAGGGCAATGAAGCGTGCTGGCCGCGTGTGGATCCGGATTTTCCCGGATGTGCCCGTTTCCACGAAGCCCGCCGAAGTCCGCATGGGCTCCGGCAAGGGTTCTCCGGAATTCTGGGTGGCCCGCGTGGCCCCTGGCCGCATCATGTTCGAGATCGACGGCGTGACGCCGGAACTGGCGCGTGAGGCTCTGACCCTTGGTGCGGCGAAGCTGCCCATCAAGACGAAGTTCATCGCGCGCATCGGAGACGCGTAATGGCCAAGAATGCTCTCTACAAGGCAGGTGATGTCCGCGCGAAGACGCCGGATGAGCTGTCGGGTCTGCTGCTGGATTTGCGCAAGGAGCAGTTCAACCTGCGCTTCCAGCGTGCGACCGGCCAGCAGGAAGGCACCGGTCGGGTGCGTGAAGTTCGCCGCGAGATCGCGCGCGTGAAAACCATCCAGGCGGAAAAGTCTCGTTCCGCCGGTAAGCAGTAAGGAGTAGGGCGATGCCAAGGCGCGTCCTGACAGGGCGGGTAACCAGCGACAAGATGGACAAGACCATTACGGTTCTCGTCGATCGCCGCGTGATGCACCCGCTGTATAAGAAGTTCATCCGCAAGTCGAAGAAGTACGCCGCGCACGACGAAGCGAACGTATGCAAGATCGGCGATCTGGTCCGCATCGAAGAGTGCGCCCCGATCAGCAAGCGGAAGACCTGGACTTTGGTGGAGCGTAACGGCCAGTCCGTTGCCGAAGCCGCATCCGCGTCCGCCGGCTAAGGGAGACGCGCAATGATCCAGGTAGAGAGCAATCTCGAAGTCGCCGACAACTCCGGTGCCCGTCGCGTTCAGTGCATCAAGGTGCTGGGCGGGTCTAAGCGTCGTTTTGCGTCGGTTGGCGATGTCATCGTCGTGTCGATCAAGGAAGCCATTCCGCGTGGCAAGGTGAAGAAGGGCGACGTCCACCAGGCGGTGATCGTTCGCACCAGCTTCCCGGTACGCCGCGCCGACGGGAGCGCGATCCGCTTCGACCGCAATGCCGCCGTGCTGATCAACAAGCAGCAGGAGCCGATTGGCACCCGCATTTTCGGGCCGGTTGTGCGTGAGCTGCGTGGGCGCAAGTTCATGAAGATCATCTCTCTTGCGCCGGAGGTGCTGTAATGGCCGCGCGTATTCGTAAGGGCGACACCGTTCTGGTGACGACCGGCAAAAGCAAGGGTGTCCGCGGCGAAGTGCTGCGTGTAATCCCGGATGCCGAACGGGCTCTCGTGCAAGGCGCCAACATGGCGCGCCATCACACGAAGCCGACCGGAATGGGCCAGCCGGGTGGGATTATCGACCGCGAGGCGACGATCCACCTGTCCAATCTGAAGCTGATCGACCCCAAGAGCGAAAAGCCGACCAAGGTCGGGTTCCGCGTTCTTGACGGCGGTCGCAAGGTCCGCGTCGCCAAGGCGACCGGCGAAGTGATCGAAGGCTAGTACGATGAGCGGAACCAAGAACCAACCCAAGGGTAAGGCTGCCGCCCCCCGTGGAGCCGGCGGCCCGCCGGCGGGCAAGGAAGCCCAGCGCGCCGCGCGCCGGGTGGAAATTGTCGGCGTTGAAAACCCCGCTGCGTCTCCGTCCGAGACCCCGCGCATGCAACAGCGTTATCGCGAAGAGATTCGCGCCAAGTTGCGCGCCGAGTTCGGCTACGCGAACGAGATGCAGATACCGAAGCTGGAAAAGATCGTCCTGAACATGGGCGTCGGTGAAGCCACGGGCGACCAGAAGAAGCTGGACGCGGCTGTAGCCGAACTGGCCGCGATTGCCGGTCAGCGTCCGGTGAAGACGGTAGCCAAGAAGGCGATCGCCGGCTTCAAGATCCGCAAGGGTCTGCCGATCGGCTGCAAGGTCACGCTCCGCAAGGCGCGTATGTATGAATTCCTCGATCGTCTGGTGACGATCGCCATGCCGCGTGTCCGCGACTTCCGCGGGATTACGGGCAAGGGTTTCGACGGCCGTGGCAACTTCGCCATGGGTCTGAAGGAACAGATCATCTTCCCGGAAATCAACTACGACCGGGTGGACCAGATTCGCGGCATGGACATTCAGTTCGTGACCACCGCGAAGACCGATGCTGAAGCGAAGGCCCTGCTCAAGGCTTTCGACATTCCTTTCGCCAACTGAGTATTTGGAAAACCCCCGACCGTTCGTCGGTAGGTTCCGGAGGATCTAAACAGGATGGCCAAAACTTCCCAGGTCAACCGCAATAAAATGCGTGAGAAGATGGCGAAGCGCGACAAGTCGAAGCGCCAGGTTCTCAAGGACGTCTTGATGGACAAGACGCTTCCGGTTGAGGACCGCTTCAACGCATCTTTGAAGCTGGCACAAATGCCGCGCAACGGGGCCGCCGTTCGCGTCCGCCTGCGCTGCGAGCTGACCGGCCGCTCACGCGGCAATTATCGCAAGTTCAAGCTTTGCCGTATCGCCCTGCGCGATCTGGCCAGCGCCGGACAGATTCCGGGCATGGTCAAGGCGAGCTGGTAAGGGAACGGTACGATGTCAATGTCCGATCCCGTCGGGGATATGCTAACCCGCATCCGCAATGCTCAGCGTGCGCGTCACTCGGTTTGTGTGGCGCCCGCGTCTAAGCTGCGGGAGAATGTGCTGGGTGTCCTGAAGCGCGAAGGCTTCATCCGGGGTTATGCCTCGGAGCAGCTTCGCCCGGGCGTTGCGCAACTGCGCATCGAGCTGAAGTATAACGAAGGCGAGCCTGTGATTAAGGAGATCAATCGCGTCTCCAAGCCCGGCCGCCGCGTCTATGCGAAGATCAAGGAACTGCCGCGGGTCTATGCCGGCCTGGGTATTTCCATCCTTTCCACGCCGCAGGGCGTGATGAGCGATGCCGAGGCACGCGCCGCCAATGTTGGCGGCGAAGTCCTCTGCCGCGTGTTCTAAGGGGATAGTCGCGTATGTCACGCGTCGGAAAATATCCGGTCGAAGTTCCCGCCGGTGTGCAGGTTGCCATCGCCGGGGGCATGGTGACCGCAAAGGGCAAGCTGGGTGAGCTGAAGTTGCCGCTGACAGATCTGGTGGAAGCCACGGTCGATGGCAACAAGGTCAGCGTCAAGCCGCGCAGCAACGAAGCGAAGGCCCGCATGATGTGGGGCACAACGCGCGCGCTGATCGCGACGATGGTGAAGGGTGTGTCCGTCGGCTATACCAAGTCGCTGGAAATCACCGGCACTGGTTATCGCGCCGCTGTTCAGGGCAAGAACCTGGAAATCAATCTGGGGTTCTCCCATCCCGTTATCTATCCGGTGCCGGAAGGTATCAAGATCACCTGTGAGAAGCCGACCTCGATCAAGGTCGAGGGTGTGGACAAGCGCCAGGTTGGTCAGGTTGCTTCGGAAATTCGGGCGTTCCGTCCGCCGGAGCCATATAAAGGCAAGGGTGCGCGCTACACCGACGAAACCATCCGGCGCAAGGAAGGCAAGAAGAAATGAGCGCGAAGCACGATCTCGCCGTTCGCCGCAAGAGCCGGCTGCGCTACCAGATCAAGCAGAAGTCCCACGGGCGTCCTCGTCTGTCGGTCTTCCGCTCGGGCAAGAATATGTATGCCCAGATCATCGACGACACGGTTGGCAAGACCGTTGCCGCTGCTTCGACGCTGGACGCCAGTCTGAAGACCGAGCTGAAGACGGGGGCCGACAAGGCCGCCGCCGCGGCGGTAGGCAAGCTGGTAGCCGAACGGGCGTTGGCTGCTGGCATCAAGCAGGTGGTCTTCGATCGCGGGTCTTACATTTATCACGGCCGGGTGAAGACCCTGGCCGATGCCGCCCGCGAAGGCGGGTTGGACTTCTAAGGAAACACACATGGCACGTGAACCGAGAGAAGGCGGCGGCCGGAATCGTGATCGCGAGCGCGGTGGCGATCGGGAGCCCGATGATGGCATCATCGACAAGCTGGTCACCATCAACCGCGTCGCGAAGGTGGTAAAGGGCGGACGTCGTTTCGCCTTTGCCGCACTGGTTGTCGTTGGCGATCAAAAGGGCCGCGTCGGCTATGGCGCCGGTAAGGCCCGCGAAGTGCCGGAAGCCATCCGTAAGGCCACCGAACGTGCCAAGCGCGGCATGATCCGGGTGCCGATGAAGGAAGGCCGCACGCTGCATCACGACGTCGAAGGTCACTTCGGCGCCGGCAATGTGATCCTGCGTTCCGCCACGGCCGGCACCGGCATCATTGCTGGTGGCCCGTTGCGCGCGGTGTTCGAGACTTTGGGAATTGGCGACGTCGTGGCGAAGAGCCTCGGCAGCCGGAACCCGCATAACATGGTAAAGGCAGCCTTCGCGGCGTTGCAGAAATGCGCCAGCCCGCGTTCGGTCGCTACGCGCCGTGGCAAGAAGGTGCCGGAGCTGTTCGGTCGCCGTGAAGCCGCGGCGCCCGCCGCTCCGGAGGCTCAGGCCAATGGCTAAGGTTCGCGTAACGCAGACGAAGTCCGCGCTGGGCCGCTTGCCCGGCCAGAAGGAAACCCTGGTCGGTCTGGGCCTGAACAAATTGCGGAGCACGCGTGAGTTGGAGGATACCCCCTCCATCCGCGGCATGATCCGTAAAGTCGCCCACCTGATTAAGGTGGAGGAGCTTTCCTGACATGAATCTCAATGAACTGCGCGACAATCCCGGCGCGCGCCTGAAGTCGAAGCGGCTCGGCCGCGGTATCGGCTCTGGCAAGGGAAAGACGTCCGGCAAAGGCGTCAAGGGCCAGAAGGCCCGCGAAGGTGTGGCGCTGAACGGCTTCGAAGGCGGTCAGCTTCCGATCTATCGGCGTTTGCCGAAGCGTGGGTTCCACAACCACTTCCGCAAGGAATACGCGCCGGTCAACGTCGGCGCGATCGAAGCGGCGATCGAAGCGGGCAGGATCGATGGTGCCCAGCCGATCACCGAGGCGACGCTTTATGCGGCAGGCTTGGCGTCCACCGGTAAGGACGGCATTCGGCTTCTGGCGGATGGCACGATCACCAAGGCCATCCAGATCACCGTGTCCGGCGCTTCGGCGACGGCCAAGGCAGCGATCGAGCAGGCCGGCGGTTCGGTGACGACGACGGTTGCGCCGAAAGCGGCTCCGGCGGAAGCAGCCTAAGGTCCCGTATGCGCTAAAGTAAAAGCCACGCGGGCGGTTTCATCCCCTGCGTGGCTTTTTGCTTGACCGGCTTCCGGCTTGCGCTCAAGTCCGCCCCAGCCGACAATTGCCCGCGCTCATCTCGATCGCCTCGACAAAGGGAAATCTCATGGCGTCCGCTGCCGAACAGCTTGCAGCCAATCTCAATATGGGCGTCTTTTCGAAGGCGACCGAGCTCAAGCAGCGTATTTGGTTTACGTTGGGGGCGCTGATTGTCTATCGCCTCGGCACGTACATCCCAGTACCCGGCGTCGATGCCTCCGTGATGGGCGAGATGCTGTCGCAGCATGGCGGCGGCATCCTGGGCATGTTCGATATGTTCACCGGCGGTGCGCTGCGGCGTATGACGGTCTTCGCGCTGAACATCATGCCCTACATCAGTGCCAGCATCATCATTCAGTTGATGTCCGCCGCCATTCCCACGCTTGAGACGCTCAAGAAGGAAGGCGAGCAGGGGCGTAAGAAGCTTAACCAATACACCCGCTATCTGACTGTCTTGATCGCGATGTTCCAGTCTTACGGCATCGCCGTTGGCCTGGAGTCAATGCATGGCAGTTTCGGCGCCGCAGTCATCGATCCGGGCTGGTTCTTTCGCTTTTCGTGCATGATCACCCTGGTGGGTGGAACAATGTTCCTGATGTGGGTGGGTGAGCAAATTACCGCCCGTGGCATCGGCAACGGCACCAGCTTGATCATCATGGCTGGTATCGTGGCCAATTTGCCGACCGCGTTCGCTTCGATGCTGGAAATGGGGCGAACCGGCGCGTTGTCGCCGTTCTTCATCCTGCTGTTCCTGGTGATTGCCGTCGCCACCATCGCCATCATCGTGTTCGTCGAACGCGCTCAGCGGCGGATCGCTGTTCAGTATCCCAAACGCCAGGTCGGCAACCGGATGTTCGGCGGCGACTCGACCCACATTCCGCTGAAGATCAACACATCGGGCGTTATCCCGCCCATTTTCGCCAGTTCCATCCTGCTGATCCCGGCCACCATCGCGGGTTTCGCGACGAACGGGCCGCCCTGGTTGCAGATGATCGCCGCTCAGCTCGGGCAGGGGCAGCCCCTGTACCTCGGCCTGTATGCGTTCATGATCGTTTTCTTCTCCTATTTCTATACCGCCGTGGTGTTCAACCCGGAAGAGACGGCCGACAATCTGAAGAAATACGGCGGCTTCATCCCCGGGATCCGGCCGGGCAGCGCAACGGCCGATTACTTCGACCGGATTCTAACCCGGTTAACGACTGTCGGTGGCATTTACCTCGTCGCGATCTGTCTGCTGCCGCAAATCCTGATCACCGATTACGGTCTGCCGTTCTATTTCGGTGGCACCTCGATTTTGATCGTGGTCTCGGTTACAATGGATACCGTGACGCAGATCCAATCTCATCTGCTCGCACATCAATATGAAGGTCTTATTCGTAAGACACGGGCAAAGGGACGTCGGTGAAACTTATTTTGTTAGGCCCGCCTGGCGCGGGCAAGGGAACCCAGGCCAAGCGGCTGGAGGAACGGTTCGGGATCGTCCAGATCTCGACCGGCGATATGTTGCGCGCCGAGGTTGCCGCGGGCAGCCCGGTCGGTAAGGAAGCCAAAGCGGTCATGGAGGCTGGGCAACTCGTTTCCGACGACATCCTTGTGCGGATGTTGGCTTCGCGGCTGCAGCAGCCCGATGCGGCCAAGGGCTTCATCCTGGATGGTTTCCCTCGCACGGTACCGCAAGCCGAGGCTCTGGATCGCATGCTGGCGGACAAGCATCTCAAGCTCGACGCGGTCGTCGAACTGAAGGTGGACGATGCCGCACTGACCGATCGCATAGCCGGGCGGTTCACCTGCTCCAAGTGCGGCGCCGGCTACCACGATCTATTCAAGCCACCCGCGAAAGCCGGTGTGTGCGACTCTTGCGGGTCCACCGGCTTCACACGCCGGGCCGACGACAACCGCGAAACGGTCGCCGCTCGGTTGGAAGCCTACCACCGGCAGACAGCGCCGATCATCCCCCACTATGCCGCGGCCGGAATCCTGAAATCCGTGGATGGTATGGCCGATATCGACGAAGTGGCGCGTCAGATCGATGCCGCGTTGGCGGCGGTTTGACACGGATGTTGAGTTCTTCGCGCAGAGTTGATAAGTCTTCGTTGACTCCTGCGCTGCGGAAACTATAGTCCCGCGCTCCGGCGCCACCCCATATGCGGGTTTGGCGCCCTTGCGCGTATTTCAGCCCTTCGGGGCAGTTAAGGGTCCGGGTCAGACACCGGACGACAGGAGAGTCGAGCGTGGCGCGTATTGCCGGCGTGAATATCCCGACGAACAAGCGGGTGACCATTGGGCTTCGCTATATCTATGGCATCGGTCCCGCGAAGGCGGCTGCGATCTGCGAGCAGCTTAGCATTCCAGACGAACGTCGCGTCAATCAGCTGTCGGATGAGGAAATTCTCCGCATTCGCGAACTGATCGATCGTGAGTATCGCGTGGAAGGCGATTTGCGGCGTGAAGTGTCGATGAACATCAAGCGGCTGATGGACCTGGGCTGCTATCGCGGCCTGCGGCATCGCCGCGGCCTGCCTGTGCGCGGTCAGCGGACCCACACCAACGCCCGTACCCGTAAGGGCAAGGCAGTGGCGATCGCCGGTAAGAAGAAAGTCACGAAATAAGTCAGGCCCTCCGGCCCGTCTTTTCGAAGCATTCGGCCGCGTCGGTTTTCGGCGCGGTCGGCAGTTGAAGCAGGATCAAAGAACATGGCGAAACCCGCCGCTGCCGCTCGGCCTCGCCGCAAAGAGCGTAAGAACATCATCGCTGGCGTGGCGCACGTCGCTGCTACGTTCAACAACACGGTGATCACCATCACCGATGCCCAGGGCAATGCGATTGCATGGTCCTCTGCTGGCAGCCAGGGCTTTAAGGGGAGCCGCAAAAGCACCCCCTATGCCGCCCAGGTCGCCGCCGAGGACGCCGGCAAGAAGGCCCGTGAGCACGGCATGGAAACGCTGGAGATCGAGGTTAGCGGCCCGGGTTCGGGACGTGAGAGCGCCCTGCGTGCGTTGCAGGCGGTTGGCTTCACCGTTTCGACGATCCGCGACATGACGCCGATCCCGCACAATGGCTGCCGCCCGCGGAAGCGTCGGCGCGTCTAAAAGTATCGTTCGCGTCAGCCGGCGCCGTCCGGCCAGGGGCGGGTATGTGGGGCCGAGGTTTTTGACACTGTCCAGGGGACATCAGCCGCGCAAGACGCGGTTCGAAAGGTGTTGGTAGTATGAGGCAGAGCGCAGTTATTCAGAGAAATTGGCAATCTCTGATCAAGCCAGAAAAGCTGGAAGTCGAGCCAGGCGCGGATCCGTCCCGCGTCGCCACCGTCGTTGCCGAACCGCTGGAGCGCGGCTTCGGTATGACGCTCGGCAATGCTATCCGCCGCATTCTGCTGTCCTCGCTGCAAGGCGCGGCGGTCACCGCGGTGCAGATCGACGGCGTGCTGCATGAGTTCAGCAGCGTGCCCGGCGTGCGCGAAGACGTCACCGACATCGTGCTGAACATCAAGCAGCTCGCGCTGCGGATGCACGGCGAAGGCCCGAAGCGGATGACCCTGACCGCCACCGGCCCTGGCGAGGTCCGCGCAGGCCAGATCCAGTCCGGCCACGACATCGACATCATGAACCCCGACCTGGTCATCTGCACGCTGGACGACGGCGTGAAGTTGGGCATGGAGTTCACCGTGAACCTGGGCAAGGGCTACCAGCCGTCCAGCGTCAACCGCCCGGAAGATGCGCCAATCGGGCTGATCCCCATCGACAGCATCTACTCGCCGGTACGCCGTGTGTCTTACAGCGTTGCCCAGACCCGCGTGGGTCAGGTCACCGACTATGACAAGCTGTTGCTGACCGTCGAAACCAACGGTGCGGTCACCCCGGAAGACTCCGTAGCGTTGGCTGCCCGAATTCTGCAGGACCAGCTTCAACTGTTCATCAATTTCGATGAGCCGCAGCAGGTTCGGCTGGAGGAACCGCAAGACGATCTTCCGTTCAATCGCAACCTGCTTCGCAAGGTCGATGAGCTGGAACTGTCGGTTCGCAGCGCCAACTGCCTGAAGAACGACAACATCGTCTATATCGGCGATCTGGTGCAGAAATCCGAACAGGAAATGCTGCGCACGCCGAACTTCGGCCGCAAGTCGCTGAACGAGATCAAGGAGGTCCTGACCTCCATGGGCCTCGGTCTCGGCATGAGCGTCGCCGGCTGGCCGCCTGAGAATATCGAAGACCTCGCCAAACGGCTCGAAGAGCCGTTCTAGGCCGGAATTAGGGAAACAGATCAATGCGTCACGGTGTTGCCGGCCGGAAGCTCGGCGTTACCTCCACCCATCGCCTCGCCATGTTCAGGAACATGGCGCACGCGCTGCTCAAGCATGAGCAGATCACCACGACCCTGCCCAAGGCGAAGGAGCTGCGGCCGGTCGCCGAAAAGCTGATCACCCTGGGTAAGAAGGGCGGTCTCGCCAACAAGCGTCTGGCCTATGCCGAACTGCGTGACGATGTGATCGTCACCAAGCTGTTCAGCACTTTGGCCGATCGTTATAAGGCTCGCGCGGGGGGTTACACCCGCGTGCTCAAGGCCGGCGTCCGTTATGGCGACGCAGCCGACATGGCCGTGATCGAACTCGTCGATCGCGACCCGGACGCCAAGGGCAAGGACAGCGGCCCGGTTCAGGTTCGGGAAGAAGAAACCGAAGAGTAGCACCACCCGCCGCTTTGGTAGTAAAACGCCCCGCCCGATCCATTCCGGCGGGGCTTTTTCATGGGCCACGCTACGGCCCCGGCGTCAACCTCGCAGCCCCGATGATGCGGCCGTTGGGCGACTGTATCAGTGCGGCGAACCGCTCGCCCGCCGGTGACGGTGCCGTCAAACTCACGGCAGTCCCCACCCAGCTTCCAAGCGGCGTCAAGGTCCGAACGATATTGGATTCCACCAAGGTTTGCCCGCTGTTCTCGCCGCCCCTGACCGGGGTGCGGTGTGATCGGTCATAACCGATCAGCAATATGCGGCCCTGACCCGTCCCCGAACCCACCGTGATCGTCAGTTGGCCGCCGTCGGCCCGGATCGATACCGGGACGGATTTCGCTACCGCACGTTCAATGGCCCGCAGACCGTCGTCCCGGTTCGATCCAACGAACGCCGACGCCCCATCGACCACCATTTCCGGGGTATAAATCTCGTCCTCGCCCAGCAGCCGCGCATAATCCCGCTGCCGGGCAGTGGCGGCGTCGAGCGAGAATGGGTCACGCCACCCCGGGTAATTCCAGTAGGTCACATGAAATGCCAACGCCAGCACGTCCTGCCTCTGGCGCGCCAGATCGGTCAGAAACGCATCCGCCGGCGGACAGGAGGAGCAGCCCTGGGATGTAAACAACTCCACGACGACCGGCGAGTCCCCGGCCCGGGCGGAACCCGCCAACATCCCCTGTAGCGCCAATAAGAGGATCCACCAGCGCATGTTTCACCCGCCCGGACATTCCCGGCAACGATAGCGGCGGGTCCCAGCCGGCGCTGCTTAATGTTCGGTCATAGACTCGGTCACCCGCAGGCCGCATTCAAGCCTCGGCACCGGGTTTCGAAGTCGCCGGAAATGAACTCCGGACGCTTGAACAGCCCGCGCATCCACGCGGCCAGCATGCACAGCTCCTCCAGCTTGACCACTTCGTCCAGCGTGTTAGGCGGAAACCGGAGGTCGAAGCTGTGGGCGATGGTTTCCAGCAGTCCCTCCACCTGCTCGATCGTCAGGCCGCAATCGCTTTCAAGTACCGCCGCCCGCGTCAGGACCGATTCGTCCACCCCATGATCGTCCCGGATCAGCTTTACGATCCAACGGAACATCTGCATCCAGTTCTTCACATCATCGATGGGGCGTTGCACGGCCAAGCCTCCGTTTCGCGGTCGGTCCGGCCTTCGATGGCACAAATTAGATAATAAATGATTTACGCGGCATACCAGGATGTGTGTCGCCCGCGCGGGGCTTTCCCCGGCCCGGCTATCGCGCAAGACTGCACCGATGCTGGACCAACCTAGACTACGCGCCCCCGCCGTCTCGCCGCAGACCCGTTTGACGGCTGTGATCGTTGCTTGCGCGCTGTTCATGCAGAACCTGGACTCCACCATCATTGCCACCGCCTTGCCGACCATGGCCAAGGCGTTCGGCTACGATCCGGTGCGGATGAACGTGGCGCTGACGTCCTATCTGCTGAGTCTGACCGTCTTCATCCCCGCCAGCGGCTGGGTGGCCGATCGCTACGGGACCCGCAACGTCTTCCGCGGCGCGATTGTCGTCTTCACCATCGGTTCCGTCCTCTGCGGCCTGTCGCAAGGCCTGACGGAGCTGGTGGCCGCCCGCATCCTGCAAGGCGTCGGCGGCGCCATGATGGTGCCGGTCGGGCGTCTGTTGCTGCTGCGCACCGCCGCGAAGTCCGAACTCGTCGCCGCAATGGCCTGGCTGACGGTGCCGGCGTTGTTGGGGCCGGTTGTCGGCCCCCCGGTCGGCGGCTTCATCGTCACCTATTTCGACTGGCGGTGGACGTTCTTCATCAACGTGCCCGTCGGCGCGATCGGACTGATCGCCGTCAGCCTGTTCATCAAGGACTTTCGTGAACCGCCCAAGGGGGCCTTCGATCTGCGCGGGCTGTTTCTGACCGGCGGCGCGTTGGTGTGTGCGATGTTCGGCATGGAAACCCTCGGGCGCGGGCTGGTCGATCCGATCGTAACCGAGGCCATGATCGCTGCCGGCATCGCCATCGGGTTCGGCTATTACCTGCATGCCCGCCGCCACCCGGCACCGCTGCTGGATTTCACGCTGATGAAGCTGCCGACTTTCGGCTTGTCGTTCAGTGCGATGATGCTGTTCCGCACCGGAATCGGCGCCATTCCCTTCCTGCTGCCGATGATGCTGCAAGTCGGCTTCGGCGAGTCCGCCGCTCGGAGCGGTCTTGTCACCTTCGCCAGTTCCGCCGGGGCGTTGGTCATGAAGCCGGCGGCGCAATACGCGCTGCGGCTGTTCGGCTTTCGCGATACCCTGATATGGAACGGCATCCTGTCGGGCATCATGCTGACGATGTGTGCGCTGTTCCGTCCCACCTGGCCGGCGGCGGCGATCTATCTGGTGTTGTTGACTGGCGGCTTCCTGCGCTCGCTTCAGTTCACGGCTTATAACACCCTGGCTTATGGCGACGTGCCACGGCCGCAAATGAGCGCGGCGACAAGCCTGTACACAGCCGGTCAGCAACTGGCGGCCACGATCGGGGTCACCGCCGGCGCGCTGGCGCTGGAGGCCGCGCGCACATTTTCCCGCCACCAAACGCCGCAGACATCGGATTTCAGCGTTGCCTTCGTCGTCGTCGGTCTGATGACGCTGGCGGCGGTTCCGATCGGGTTCATGATGCCGGACACGGCGGGGGACGATCTGACCGGGCGGCGCGCGCCGAAGGCCGGGGAGTAGGCATCGGCGCCCGCCTCATCGCGCCTGGACGATGCCCAGTGCCTGTTGGTTCGCCGCCAGTGCCCGGTCGTATTCGATGACGCGGGCGATTTCTGCCGCCGCATCCGGACCGTAGAGCCGCCCGAGCAGGTAGAGGGTGGTGTCGATTGCCAGGGAGACGCCGCCGCCAGTCACGACCGTGGAATCGACCACCCCGGCGACCGTGGTGCGCACTGCCCCGCTTGCCCCCAGCAAAGTCAGCGGCGCCGTCGTTTCCGCCCCCACCGCGTGCCGCCGGGTCGTCGCAGCTCGGCCGTCCAATATCCCCGCCGCGGACAGGATCATGGCCCCGGTACAAACCGAGGCGACCGCCTCTGGCCTTAGCCCGCGCAGGTATGCCAGCAGCGCCGTATCGTGCGATGCCGCGCCCCAACCGGGACCGCCGCATACGATCGTCACATCGCAAGGCGGCGCCATGTCGATGCCATACGCCGCGATCACGCTCAGCCCGCCAGCCAACCGTACCGGGCCTGACCGAGCGGCGATCGCGTGTGCCTCTACAAACGGCAGGACACGCGATGCCATCGATACCACGCCGACGGTGCCGCCGATATCGATCGGCTCCACGCCTTCGTAAATCAGAACCCCGATCGAGGCCCGGTCGGAACGCTGCCGATACGTCGTTTGCATGCCTGTCTCCATTGCCCGGCGGTAGAAGTCCTCGCCCATGCGCGCGACGGCCCAGCCGCCAAATCCAGCATGAACACCATCCCGCGCGCCAGCCTGCGCGGCTATGCCGGTGAATCGAGCAGAGGGTTTACTCGCGAGTAGAACTGGTGGACGCTTCGGTCGCAGCGGCTGTGGAACATCGTCCCCGGCCGTGACGGCGGGCATCCGTTGAACATGTTCGGCGAACCCCGCGATGCGTTGCAAGCAACAGGAGGCCGCATGACGACGAATGAGACGGCGAGTTTGCTGGACCAGGACACCCTGGACGCATTACGGGAAGGCGTTGCCGGCGTACTGGCGGAACAGAGCGGCAGTTCCGCCGTGCATGCGTTCATCGACGGTAAAAATGCGCTCGGTCGCGAATTGTGGGACCGGGCCGCTGCCCTCGGCTGGCTCGGCGTCGGCATTCCGGAACAATACGGCGGTCTCGGTTTGGGCTGTCATGGCCTCGCCATCCTGCACAACGAACTCGGCCGGGCGGCAGCGCCCGGGCCGTACGTTTCCACCCTGTCGGCCGCGCAGGCTATCGTCGAATGTGGCTCCGAAGCCGTACGAACCGCGTGGTTGCCGCGCATCGCGTCTGGGGAAATCGGCGCGGCCGTCCCGGCTGTGCCCGGCGGCCCGGGCCTGGAATGGTCCGGCGCGGGCGTGTCTGGCACAATGCGTTGCCTGGGTGACCCGGACGCCGCGTTTGTCCTTGCACCGGCCGGCGATTCCTGGGTCATCGTCGAACTGGCCGGCACGGACGTAAGTGCGGTGCCGGTTTGGGACCGGACGCGGGACTTGATCGATATCGGTCTTTCGGATGCGAAACCCTCCGCCGTTCTGACGGATCGCCAGGGCGTCACGGATGCGCTGCTCCGGGCGATGGCATTGGCAGCGGCGGCCGACAGTCGCGGCGGGGCGCGTTCCATCACGGAGCGGACGATCGACTATATGAAGACGCGCCAGCAGTTCGGGCAGCCGATTGCGGGATTTCAGGCGCTGAAGCACCGGGCCGCCGATCTGGCCACGAAGCTGGCGGTGATGGATGAGATGGTCGCCCACGCCGTCCACAAGACCGCCACCGGGGACCCGGACGCGGATGTCTGGGTTTCGCTCGCCAAGGCCGAAGCCACCGAGACCTTTGTCTTTGTCGCCACCGATTGCGTGCAACTGCACGGCGGCGTTGGTTTCACCTGGGACTACGATCCGCAGGTTTTCCTCAAGCGCGCACGATTGAACGAAATGCTGGTCATGGCGAACCCCGCTCTGCGCGATCGGGCCGCCGCCGGACTGGCAGCCGCCACCCGGGCCGGTCGTTCAGCGTTGGAGTTGGGCCTATGACAATTCTCGGTTCGCAACACGATCTTCCCGCATTTCGCCAGGAAATCCGCGCCTGGCTGGCCGACGTGGTGCCGGCTGACTGGAAAGCCCGCATGGTCCGGGCCTCCAACGAGGAATACATCGCCTTCCAACGCTGGTGGATGGCAGAGCGCGGCAAGGTCGGCCTTGCTGTTCCGCACTGGCCCGTGGAGTACGGCGGTGCCGGGCTGACGTTACGGCACCTGATCGTCATCGCCGATGAAATGGCGCGGGCGGACGCACCGCAGGCGCGCTTGTTCATCATCTCGCTGATCCATCTTCCCGGCACGCTGTTCCCGCACGGGACGGAAGCGCAGAAGCGGCGCTTTCTGGCGGGCGTCGCGAAAGGCGATGTGTGGTGCCAGGGATTTTCGGAGCCGAACTCGGGATCGGATCTGGCGTCGTTACGAACCCGTGCGGTTCGGGATGGCGATCATTACGTGATCGACGGGCAGAAAATCTGGTCGTCCAACTCGATGTATGCCGATTGGTGTATATTGCTGACGCGGACCGATCCGGATGCGCAGAAGCACCGGGGTATCACCTATTTCATCATGGACATGCGCTCGCCCGGCGTCGAGGTGCGGCCGATCCGCCAGGCCAATGGCCGATCCGAATTCGGCGAAATCTTCCTGACGAATGTCCGGATCCCCGCCGAGAACATGATCGGGCGCGAGAACAACGGCTGGCGCGTCGCGCAAGCGACGCTGGCCTCGGAACGCGGTGTGATCGCGTTCGAAGGCGCCGAACGACAGCGTTACGAAATAGAATCGTTCTACCGTCGCGCACTGGAAAGCGACGCGGCCTGGCTGCGGGACGACCAGCTCCGCCGCGAATTCGTCGGTCTCCTCGCGGAGATGCAGGCGGGGCGCCGGCTGTTGCGGCGTGTGCTGGAGGAGAGTGAATCGCCCGAAGCCTCGGCCAGTGTTCTGCCATCGATCGTCAAGCTGTCGGCGACGGTGCTGCGGCAGCGGATTTGTTCGTTCATGACCCGGATCGCCGGCATCGAAGGCCAGGAATTCGCCATGCTGTCGGAGGAGCCATTCGGCAGCCCGATGTTCGACTTCCTCAGTTCGTTCTCCGGAACGATCGCCGGCGGAACGAACGAGATTCAGCGCAATATCGTCGCGGAACGCGGCCTGGGGATGCCGCGGGTGTAACAACCCGC
>JAJZEV010000043.1 GCA_021805665.1 Pseudomonadota bacterium | reverse complement strand
CGTCCGGGCCGGGGCGTTCGGGATCGGCCAGCCAAGCCGCAACCTGTTCCTGTCCCCCGAACACGCGGTACTGCGCGACGGGCTGCTGATCCCGATCCGCCTTCCGGTCAACGGGTCCAGCGTCGTGCGGGAAACCCGATCCGCAGTGACCTATTACCACATCGAACTCGAAACCCACGACATCCTGCTGGCCGAGGATTTGCCGGTCGAATCCTACCTGGATACCGGCAACCGCGGCATGTTCTCCAACGCCGACGTCCCGCTGCACCTGCATCCGGACCTGACCAACGACATGGCCCGCCGGTTCGGCGAATCCTGCGCGCCCTTCGCCGACGATCCCGGCCGCGTCCGGCCGATCTGGCAGGAAATCGCCCGGCGGGCGGAACAGATCGGCATGCCGCTGGCGGAGTCCCCGCCGGCAACAAACGATCCGGACCTGCATCTGATCGTCGATGGACGCCGGATAAACCCGGTCAGGCCCGGCGAACGCCACTACCTGTTCATCGTCCCCGCAGGCTCGGACCGTGTCCGGCTGGTGTCGCGCAGCGGGTTCCGGTTCGACACCGCCCCGTGGATAGCGGACGAGCGGCGCATGGGCGTGCAGCTATGCGCGTTGACCGTGCGATCCAGCGGCGAGGTAAAGCCGGTGGCGCTGGACCATCCGAACCTGGATGAAGGCTGGTGGACGCCGGAATGGCATTCCCCCACCATCCTGCGCCGCTGGACCGATGGCGACGCGGTTCTACCGCTGCCGGTGCCGGACAACGCGGCGGATCTTGTGCTGCTGGACATAGAACTCGGGGCGCCGATGGAGTACCGCCTGCCGGCGGGCGACCGGTTCAACGGATTCGACGGCGCGACGGACCTTGAACCAAACCCGCCCGGCCGGACCCCGGACCTGCTTTCCCAGCACAAGCAAATCCGCCGGGCGGGGTAGCCGCCTCCACCAAATCGCCAGCTTGGCTGCCCGGTCGGTTCAGCCCCTCCAGGGGAAATAGGTCACACACGGCACGAATCGCGCACGATCCGCTTGGCTATGGGCGCCAGGGAGACGATAACGCGGCTATCTTTGCGATGGCGGTGACATGACGTGGGTTGACCTCGTGGTCTTCGGGTTTCTGCTGGTCTCGGGGCTGCTGGCCTTCGGGCGCGGACTCGTGCGCGAGATCCTGGGCATCGGCGCCTGGATCGGGTCCGTCGCGCTTGCGTTTTTCGGCCTGCCGACCATGCGCGGCGTCGTGCGCACCTGGTTCTCCACCCCCGAATGGGTCGATCCGGTCAGTTTCATCGTGGTGTTCCTGGTTGCGCTGATCGTCCTGGTGCTGATTGCCAAGGCGATCGGCGGGTTCGTCCGCGGCTCCGTCCTCGGCGGGGTCGATCGCACGTTGGGTCTGGTATTCGGTTTGGCCCGGGGTGCGGCGGTGATCGTCGTTGCCTATATCCTGGGGCAAATGGTTTTCCCGATCGACCGATGGCCCGACGCGGTGCTGAACGCCCGCACCCTGACGCCGACCTATGAAGCCGCCAAATGGGTGCGCGACCAGTTACCCGATCCGTACCGGCCACACACGCTCGATCCGCCGCCGGCGGGCCGGGATGCCACCGCTGACGCCTTGCTGCACGCCAATCCGCAAGGACGCGCGACCGGCAAGCAAACCGAACAATAGGAGTTGTCGCACATGGCCGTCACCAGCCGGGAAACCGATGACGACACCCTGCATGAGGAATGCGGCGTATTCGGTATCTGGAACGTACCGGACGCCGCCGCCGTAACCGCTCTGGGCCTGCACGCGCTGCAGCACCGCGGCCAGGAAGCCACCGGCATCACCAGTTTCGATGGCACCCGCTTCCACTCCCATCGCGGCATGGGGCTGGTGGGCGATAATTTCGGCGACGCCCGGGTGATCGAGAAACTGCCCGGCAGCATTGCAATCGGCCACAACCGCTATGCCACCACCGGCGACACGATCCTGCGCAACGTCCAGCCGCTGTACGCGGACTTTGAATTTGGCGGGTTCGCCGTCGCCCATAACGGCAACCTGACCAACGCCCATATCCTGCACCGCGCGTTGGTGCGCCGCGGCTGCCTGTTCCAGTCCACCACGGATTCGGAGGTGTTCGTCCACCTGATCGCCATCAGCCTGTATTCCACCGTGGTGGACCGGCTGATCGACGCGCTGAAACAGGTGGTCGGCGCCTACTCGCTGGTGGCGCTGTCGAACGAGGCGCTGATGGGGGTCCGCGATCCGCTGGGGGTGCGTCCGCTGATCCTGGGCCGCATCGGGTCGGAAGGCACCGGCGGCTGGGTGCTGGCCAGCGAAACCTGCGCGCTGGATATCGTCGGCGCCGACTTCATCCGCGACGTGGAACCCGGAGAGATCGTGGTCATCGACGACCAGGGCGTCCACAGCATCAAGCCGTTCAACAAGCAGAAGGAACGCTTCTGCGTGTTCGAATACATCTATTTCGCCCGCCCCGACTCCGTCATGGAAGGCATGCCGGTCTATGACGCGCGCAAGCGCATCGGTGCCGAGTTGGCGATAGAAGCCGATGTGCCGGCCGACGTGATCGTCCCCGTCCCCGATTCGGGCGTCCCGGCCGCGATGGGCTACTCCAAACAGAGCGGCATCCCGTTCGAGCTTGGGATTATCCGCAATCATTATGTCGGCCGCACCTTCATCGAACCCACCGACCATATCCGCCATCTGGGCGTGAAGTTGAAGCATTCCGCCAACCGCCCGGTCCTGGAGGGCAAGCGCGTCATCCTGGTGGACGATTCGATCGTGCGCGGCACCACCAGCCGCAAGATCGTGGAGATGGTGCGCGCGGCCGGGGCGAAAGAGGTGCATATGCGGATATCCTCGCCGCCAACGACCCATAGCTGCTTCTACGGCATCGACACGCCGGAGCGCGGCAAGCTGCTCGCCGCGAACCACTCAGTGGAAGAAATGGCGGAATTGATCGGCGCCGACAGCCTTGCCTTCATTTCCATCGACGGCCTGTATCGCGCGCTGGGCAAGGAAGGCCGCGATCCGGCGGGACCGTACTACTGCGATGCCTGCTTCACCGGGGATTATCCGATTTCGCTGCCCGATCAGCAGGACAGCACGGACCGGCAACTGAACCTCCTCGCCGCCAACCACTGAACCAGACCTGGACGCTAGCATGACCAACCCACTGGACGGCGCGATCGCGCTGGTAACCGGCGCCAGCCGCGGCATTGGCGCCGCCGCCGCGATCGAACTCGCCCGCCTGGGCGCCCGCGTGGTCATTACCGCCCGCACTCAGGGCGGCCTGGAAGAAACCGACGATGCGATCCGGGCGCTGGGCGGCGAGGCGACGATCCTGCCGCTGGACCTGCGCGAAGGCGGGCAGATCGATGCCATCGGCCCGACGCTGTACCAGCGCTTCGGCCGGCTGGATATCCTGGTTCACAATGCCGGCGCGATGGGGCGCCTGACGCCGGTATCCCACATCCTGCCCGACGACTGGGCGGACGTGGTGGGCGTGAACCTGGCCGCGAGCTGGCGGCTGATCCGCACCTGCGATCCGCTGCTGCGCCAGGCGCCGGCCGGGCGGGCCGTATTCGTGACCGAAAGCCGGGCGCGCGAGCCCAGGGCGTATTGGGGCGCGATCGGCGCGACCAAGGCCGGGATGGAGCATCTCGTGCTGACCTGGGCGCAGGAAGTCGCGACGACAAAGGTGCGGGTCAATCTGTTCGACCCGGGGCCGGTGGCGACGCGGATGCGGTCGAATGCGTTTCCCGGGGAGGATCGCTCGACCCTGCCAGCGCCGGAAACGGTGGCACCGGGGCTGGCGGCGTTGTGCCTGGCCTCGGAGGAGCGCAACGGCACGCTGGTGCGGTTTAGCTAACCCTCCTGGCGCCAGGGGCGTTCGACGGCTGCCGCGTCCGCCTTGCGGCGGGTCCGGCGGCGGTAACGGCCTTTTCGTCCCGGCTACCCTGGCGAAACCTACCGAACGGCCCACATCGCGTTTACACCGAAAAGGACGACGCGTGACCCGGGCCTGGCTCAACCGCATCGGCACCGCCGTGCCTCCGCACGACATTCATGCCGCCTTCGTCGAATACGGCCGCGATGCGCTGAACGACTGGCACCAGCGCGCGCTGTTCGATCGCATGGCCGGCATGGCCGGCATCGAACACCGCTACGCGATCGTCGAGCCGGGCCCCAAACCGCGCGACCGGATTCTCGATGCCGCGGGGTTCTACCGGCGCGGCGCGTTCCCTTCGACGGCCGAGCGGATGGAGTTGTATGAACCGCACGCGCTGGAACTGGCGATGCGGGCGATAAGGAACCTGGAGCCGGACGGAATCACCCATCTGATCGTGGCCAGTTGCACCGGTTTCACCGCCCCCGGCCTGGATTTCCAGATCATGCGGGCGGCTGGCCTGCCCGACAGCACGCAGCGCACACTGGTCGGGTTCATGGGATGCTTCGCGGCGGTCAACGGGCTGAAACTCGCCGACCAGATCGTCCGCGCGGACCCGGACTCCAGGGTGCTTGTGGTCAATCTGGAACTGTCCAGTCTGCATTTGCAGGAAGATTTCCAAAACGTCCCAAAAATGC
Organism: Pseudomonadota bacterium; assembly: GCA_021805665.1. Classification (GTDB taxonomy): domain Bacteria; phylum Pseudomonadota; class Alphaproteobacteria; order Acetobacterales; family Acetobacteraceae; genus Rhodopila. Next base: position 16,856 of record JAJZEV010000043.1, on the reverse strand, counting down.
TGAGCTTCCTGCTGTTCGCCGACGGCGCATCCGCCGCCCTGGTCACATCCGACCCGGTCGGCCTCGCGCTTGGACGCTTCCAGGCCGCGGTGATCCCGCGCAGCCAGGACCTGATCACCTGGCAAATCGGCGATACCGGCTTTCTGATGCACCTGTCCGGCCAGGTTCCCGGCCGTATCCGGCGATGGCTGCCGGACCATGGACCCGCCCTGCTACCGCCGGACCCGCCCGTTCTGTGGGCGGTCCATGCCGGGGGCCGGTCGATCCTGGACTCCGTCCAGCAGGGGCTGCGATTGCATCCCGATGCGCTGAGGTTTTCCCGCGATATCCTGCGCGAGTACGGCAATATGTCGTCCGCCACGCTGATGTTCGTACTGGACCGCATCCTGCGCGACCGGGACGCCGTGGGGCCGGGCATGGCGATGGCGTTCGGCCCCGGCCTGACCGTCGAAACCTTCGCATTCATCCGGCCATGATCCTGGATCGGCGCAGCAAGCAGGCCGAACGCATGGACACGGACTGCGTCGATTTCAACGACTACAGCCGATGCCTGCGAGACCTGTCGCGCGTGAACGTCGTCACCCTGACGCACCGGCCAATGCTGTCCTGGCTGGCGGCACGCGCGACCGGCGACTTCTCCCTGCTCGACATCGCCTGCGGGCACGGCGACGCCCTGCGCAAAATCCGCCAGCGGTTTCCTCAGGCTCGGTTGACCGGCATCGACCTGAACCCGTGGGCGATCCGGGCCGCGACAGACGCCACCGATCCCGCCAACCGGATCGATTTCATCCACGGCGACGCATTCGCCTACCAGCCGGAACGGAAATTCGATTTCATCGTATCGTCGCAGTTCACCCATCACCTGACAGACGATCAGGTTGCGGCCTTCCTACGCTGGCTGCAGGACAATGCTGCCCGGGGCTGGTTCATCGGCGACCTGCACCGCCACATCCTCCCATGGATCGGGTTCCCGATCCTCGCCCGGCTGGCCTTCTGGCACCGGTTCGTGCGCCAGGACGGCCAGATCTCCATCGCACGCGCCTTTATCCGCGCCGAGTGGGACGCGCTGCTGGAACAGGCAGGAATCTCCGCCCAGCAGGCATTCGTCGCCTGGTACATGCCGTTTCGCCTGTGCGTCGGGACCCGCTGATCCTCGGCGCCGGTCCAGCCGGCACCGCTGCCGCCATTACCCTGGCCCGGGCCGGCCACCGTCCGGTTCTGATCGAGCGTTCGGCTGGCCCCACCGACAAGGTCTGCGGCGACTTCCTGAGTATCGATGCCATCGAGTGGGCCCACTCGCTTGGCGTCGATCCCACCGCGCTTGGCGGCGAACCGATCCGCACCGTCCGCCTGACGCATGGCGGCCAAACGGCGGAGGCGGCCTTGCCCTTCCCCGCCCTGGGCCTGTCGCGGCGAACGCTGGATGCGGCGTTGCTGCGGCAGGCGGAAAACGCGGGTGCGGTCGTGCGAACCGGGCAGACCGTCCGGCGGCTGAACCGGGATGGCGATCGATGGTGCGTTCAGATCGACGGTCAGGCGGCATTGACGGCGGAGACCGTGTTTCTGGCGACCGGCAAACACGACCCCCGCGACCTGCCGCGCCCCGGCACCCGACAGGGCGCCATCGGCATGAAGATGTATTTCGCGCTGGCACCGAACGCGGCCAGGGCGCTGGAGGGGGCCACCGAACTGACCCTGTTCCCTGGCGGATATGCCGGCCTTCAACACGTCGAGAACGGCCGCACGGTACTGTGCATCGCGGTGCGGCGGGAGGCATTTCAGCGATATGGCGGCGGTTGGGCCGGTCTGCTCGGTGCGATCGGGCAACGCAGCCGACGATTCGCCGGGACGTTGGAAGGCGCTCGCGCGCTGCTGCCTCGACCTTTGGCGGTGGCCGGAATCCCGTATGGCTATCTGGCATCGCCGGACGGGCTGTTCCGGCTGGGCGATCAGGCGGCGGTGATTCCGTCGCTGACCGGCGACGGCATGGCGATCGCGCTTTACAGCGGCCAAAAGGCGGCGGAGGCGTGGCTGTCAGGAATGGAGTCAGGCGGGTTTCAGGATAACCTGGGGCGCACTCTGGCGCCGCAGATGCGCCTGGCCGGGCTGCTGCACCGTGGGGGCACGGGCGGGCCGATCCAGGCCGCGGCGGTCCCTATCGTCCGGCTGTTCCCGGGGTTGCTGGGCCATGCCGCCACGCATACCCGTCTGCGACGACCGGCGCGTTTGGCATCCTAAGCAACGAGGCGGCACGACAAGGCGGCCGGGCAGCGAAACTGCCCGGCCGCGCCATGCTTCAGTCCGCGCCGCCCGTAGCCCCGGGCGCCTTTTCCAAGGCCGAGTCATGCGGCAGGATCAACACGATCACCAGACCCATGACCGCGCAGGCCGCGATCGCCAGAAGCCCGGCGGAGAAGTTGCCGGTCACGTCCTTCAGCCAGCCCATGATGAACGGACCGAAGAACCCGGCCAGATTCCCCAGCGAGTTGATCGCCGCGATGCCCGCCGCCGCCGCCGCGCCGGACAGGAACGCCGTCGGGAACGTCCAGAACACCGGCAGCACCGCGAACACGCCGAACGCACCGAACGACAGCGCGATCATCTTCAGCAGCGGCGCATCCACCATCGTGGACCCCGCGATACCGATCGCCGCGATCGCGAAGGCAATGGCGGCATGGCCCTTACGCTCCATCTTCGCGTCGGATCTACGACCCCACCAAACCATACCGATCGTGCCGACCACGTAAGGTGCCGCGGCCACGAATCCCGTTTGCAGGTTGGACAGACCAAATCCCTTGACGATCTGCGGCAGCCAGAAGCCGGTGCCGTAGTTGGTGGCCACCGCGCCGAAATAGACCAGCGACAGCGCCAGAATCCGGGGATTGAACAGCGCTTGCAGCACGCTCAGCCCGTGGACGTCTTCCTTCTGCTTGATCTCCGCGGCCAGACGGCGATCCAGCCAGGCGCGCTCCTCGGGCTCCAGCCACTTCGCATCGGCCGGGCGGTCGGTCAGATAGAACCAGACAACCACGGACAACACGATTGCCGGCGCGGCTTCCAGAATGAACAGCCACTGCCAGCCGGCCAGGCCGCTTGCACCATCCAGGCCAAGGATCCAGCCGGACACCGGCCCACCCAGGACGGACGACAGCGGAATCGCCGCCATGAACCAGCCAACGATCCGGGCGCGATAGACGCCGGGGAACCACAGGGTCAGGTAGAAAATGATGCCGGGGAAGAAGCCCGCTTCGGCGATGCCCAGCAGCACGCGGACAACGTAGAAGCCGGTTTCGCCGCCGATCAGGGCCATCATGCCGGACAGGATGCCCCAGGACATCATGATACGGGCGATCCACTTGCGGGCGCCGAAACGCTCCAGCGCCAGGTTCGACGGCACCTCGAACAGGAAGTAGCTGAAGAAGAAGATGCCGGCGCCGAAGCCGAACGCGGTGGCGGAGATTCCCAGCGCCTTGTTCATGGTCAATGCCGCGAAACCGACATTGACCCGGTCCAGGTAGGCGACGAAGTAGCACAGCATCAGGAAGGGCACGATTCGCTTCGTCACCTTCGCGATGGTCCGCTTTTCTATTGGATCCATTAGACGTTTCCTCTCATGGCGCGTTGGGCGCCTGGCTTGTCATGACGGGGCAATAGACAGCCGGACTTGCGCGGTCAATCTCCCGGCGATTTAATCCGCCGGATGGCAATCCTGGTGACCGGCGCGGCCGGGTTCGTGGCACTGAATGTCCTGGAACACCTGCTGGCCGCGGGGCAGGATGTGGTCGGGCTGGACCGCATCCCGCTGCCCGCACGCGCGGCCCGCGACTTTGCCGCGTTGCCGGGGCATTTGACGATGGTCGATGGCTCCATCATGTCGGATGCCGATCTGGGGCGTGCCTTGACGATCCGGCCGATCCAGGCAGCGATCCATTGTGCCGTCATCACCGCGGGGCCGCTGCGGGAGGTTGACGATCCCGCCAACATCGTCGCCGTCAATATCGACGGTGCGGTGAACACCCTGCTCGCCGCCGCCCGTCATGGTGTCAGGCGGTTCGTCTATCCCAGCTCCGGCGCGGTCTATGGCGCCTCGGCCGCCAGCGTCGATGTCATGGATGAGGATACGCTGCGGCCGGCGCCGGTAAACCTGTATGGCCTGACCAAGTTCGCCGCCGAGTCCATCCTGCCCCGCATCGCCGAAACCCAAGGCGTCTCGTTCACCGCCGCCCGATTGGGTGTCGTGTACGGGCCATGGGAATATGCGACCGGCGTGCGCGACACGCTGTCGCCGATGCTGCAAACGCTGGATCTGGCGGATGCCGGCACCGAGGCGGTGCTGGGGCCGCCCTGGCGGGGCGACTACACCCTGTCGCGCGATATCGCCGCCGGCCTGGCAACGCTCGCCGGCATGCCATCGACGCCGAGAACCCTGTACAATCTGGCAACCGGACGGGCCACGACGGCGGAGGACTGGTGCAGGGTGTTGCAGTCCCGCCTGCCCGGTTTTCGCTGGCACCGAGCGGCTCCGGGGGAAGCCTGGAACGTCGATAGCCACACCGGCTATGACCGAGGGGCGATGGCGATCGACCGGATCGTCGCGGATACCGCGTATCGGCCGGCGTTCGACCTGGAACGCGCCGCCGACCACCTGCTGGCATGGCGCAACCTTGGCTGAGCCGTTACCTGTCCGGCAGCAGCAGCGGCAGGTGGCGGGTCAGGATACCATCGGCGTCCCGCAGTTCATGCACGATGGTGAAATGATTGGCGCCCGGCACCGGAATCAGCGCCCCCGGCCTATGGGCCGCCGCGCGAATGGCATGCAAATCGCGGCTGTCGGACTGCAACGGCGGCAATTCGGCGGTGCCATAGGCAAACGCCAGCGGCTTATTGACCGGCGGCAGGCGCATCGGCGACAGGGTGGCGATCTCTGCCTCGGTCAGCCGCAACTTGTCGTTCAGATAGGTATCGCGCACCGGCCCCAGTTCGAACACGCCGGAAATCGCAAGCCCGGCCCTGACCAGCGGATGATCCAGACACATCGCCGTCAGATGCCCGCCGGCCGACCAGCCGGACAAAACCACCGGTCCATCGATTCCGTGCGCCGGGCCGTGTGCCGCCAGCCAATCCAGCGACGCGCGTATTTCGGCGACGATCTCGGTCAATGAGGCGTCCGGCGCCAGCGTGTACCCCATCAACCCGGCCGACCAGCCGCGCGCATAGGGGCCGGCGATCAGGTTGGAGAACTGCTCCTTGCTGTTGCGCTGCCAGTAGCCGCCGTGGATGAACACGATGCAGGGCGCGTCAGGGTTGGGCTGAGGGAACAAGTCCCAGGTGTTGCGCTCCCGCTTGCCGTAGCGCAGGTCCAGGTGCAGCGGATTGGTGGTGCGGAACACCGACGAGGCAACCTCCCTGGCCGCATTCAGCACCGGGCTGTCCGCGACGTGGGCGGAGTTGTTATAGGCCGCGTCGCGTTCGGCCCGGCTGAGCGTGCCCCAGACTGTCAGCGGGTTCATGCGACGGCCTTTTTGTACCATTCCATGATCTGACGGCCCTGCCAGAACAGCGTCCCCGGACGGCTGGCCATGTGGCTCAAAGCACGCTCGAACCAGGCGATCCGATGCGGCACGCCGCTGATATACGGATGCACCGCCAGGCCCATGACCTTGGCGCCCTGATCGGCGGCTTCCTCATACAGCCGTTCGAACTGGGCGACCGTGCGGTCGAACAGTTCCTCCGCCCGATGGTGCTGGACCATCATCATCGGGATGTCGTTCAGTTCGACGCTATAGGGCATCGTCAGCATCGGGCCGTGTTTGGTGCGCAGCGTCGCCGGCAGGTCATCGACCACCCAATCGGCGCAATACTGAATTCCGGCTTCGGCCAGCAGGTCGGGCGTATCCAGCGTCTCGGTCAGGCCGGGCGCCAGCCAGCCCACCGGCTCGTGTCCCCCGGCCTCCCGCAGGGCGGCGATCGCCTCGCGGATCATCGCGCGCTGATCCTCCACCAGGTGGCTCGCCATCTGGTGGTAGCCGTGAACCATGAACTCCCACCCCGCATCGCGGCAGGCCTTGGTTACCCGCGGATAGGCGGACGGGACAACACCGTTGATCGACAGAGTGGGCGCGATTCCATGCAGATCCAGCGCCGCTTTCAGCCGCCAGAAGCCCACGCGCATGCCGTATTCGTGCCACGCCCAGTTGGGAACGTCCGGCACCACGGCAGCGCCCTGCGGCGCGGGCAGCACCTGGCGCGGCATGGTGCGGTCGATGTCCCACCGCTCGATATTCACCACCAGGAAAACGGCAACGCGTTTGCCGTCGGGCAGTTGCAGCTTCGGGCGGTCGATGGACGCGAGATAATCGAGCCGCTGGAACGGTTTTTGTGCGTCTGTCATAGCAACAATCATGGCTGATCGCCGCGGCGGGTTCAAGGTGGCTGCTCAGCCGCCCTATCAGCCCATGGCCACGATCCCGCCCGCCTTCTTCCAGGCATCCATTCCGCCTTCGATATGCCGGGCGCTGTTCAGCCCGGCATCGTGCGCCGCACGCACCGCCATCGCGGATCGTTCCCCGAACGCGCAATAGAACAGCAGATCGCGCTTCCCCTCGGCAGCAAGTGCATACAGCGCGCCGCCTTGCCGGACACCATCCTGCAAATCCGCGTACAGAATATGCAACGCCCCCGGAATCGCGCCATCCTTCCGCCGTTCGGCCGGTTCTCGCAGGTCCACCAGCACGGTTCCAGGTTGAGCGATCGCAGACGCGGCCTCGATCGCATCGACAGCCCAGCCAAGCCGGGCGATTTCTTCCTGCGCGAAGCCCTGGCGCTGGTTCGCCGGGACCGCGACATCCATCATCTTGGGATTGGACAGGTTCAGCCCGTTCATCAGCGCTTCGTAGGCCGCCGCATCGGCGACCTGAAGCCGGGGGTTCCAGCGCCGTTCCTCGGCAATCGTGCTGACCGTATCGCCTTTATAGTCGTGCCCCGGGAACACCAGCGTTTCGTCGGGCAGCCGCAACAGCCGGTTGAAGATCGACTCATACTGCGCCCGGGCCGACCCGTTCTGAAAATCCGTCCGCCCGGTTCCGCGGATCAACAGCGTATCGCCGGTAAACACCCGATCCGCCATGCGGAAGCTATAGGAGTCGTCCGTATGCCCGGGGGTGTAAATCACCTCCAGTTCCAACCCTTCGATCCGCAGCGCATCGCCGTCGGCCACCCGCATGGATACGACATCGACGCTGGATTTCGCGCCCATGACGGTGACGCAGCGTGTGCTGTCGCGCAGTGCGCCAAGGCCGGTGATGTGATCGGCATGCAGGTGAGTATCAACCGCCTTGACCAGCCGCAGGTCCAACTCGTCGATCAGCTTCAGGTACCGTTCGACCTTTTCCAGCACCGGATCGATAATCAGCGCCTCCCCGCCGCGGCGGGATGCCAGAAGGTACGTATAGGTTCCCGACGTCGCGTCGAATAACTGGCGAAAGATCACAAAAACCTCCGAAGCGGCTGCGCTGCCGGCAAGTCTATCCCCCGGCCGCGCAAAGTCGGCAGGATTTTTCGAAACATGGCCCCCAATCAGCCGACCGGCGGACCGACATACGCCGAAACCGGCCGGATCATCCGTCCTGTCTTCTGCTGTTCCATCGCATGCGCCAGCCACCCGGCGCTGCGTCCGACCGCGAAGACCGGGGTGAACGCCTCACGCGGGATGCCGACCGCATCCAGCAACAGAGCCGCCATGATTTCCACATTCGGCGGCAGGGTCCGGCCGGGCTTCACCCGTTCGATTGCCGCGGCGACCGCCGTTTCAAGCCGCCGGGCGAATGCCAGACGCCCGGCTTGCGGACCCATGGCCAGCATCGACCGACGCATCGCCTCGGCCCGAGGATCATTGCCATGAAACACCCTGTGGCCGAAGCCCATCAGCCGCTCCCCCGATCGCAACCGGGCTTCTGCCCACGCATCGAGATCGGCCGCGCGTTCGGCTTCGTCCAGCATGTCCAGGGTCGGGCCGGGCGCACCGCCATGCAGGGCGCCGGTAAATGCGCACCACGCCGCCAGCACAGACGCCGCCAGCGTCGCCCGGGTGGATGCGACAACCCTGGCGGCGAAGGACGACGCACTCAGTCCGCTCTCCGCCATCACGGTGAAATACGTATCCAGCGCCGCTACCTTGGCGCCATCCGGCTCGGTGCCATGCAGCATCCGCAACAGATCCGCCGCGGTGGTCAGCAACGGATCCGGCGCCACCGGCGGCAATCCCGCGGCCTGGCGCGCCAAAGCCGGCACCGCCACGGCGAACGCCGCCACCAGCGAAGTGGCGTCCGCGCTGTCCGGAGCAGCGGCGATCGCGATACGCATCCCCTCGAACAGTGTCCTGTCCCGGGTTTGCGGCAGCCACGCCGGCAGATCCGCGAATGCGGCACCCCGGGCAGCGCCGAATGCGGCGATGGTTCCGGCGCGGGTCAGCCCTTCGCCGGCAAACCCCTCCCACAGCAGCGCGACCGTGCCCTCGAAACCATGGTTCGCCGCCAGGGCCGGCAAATCGTACCCGCGCACCCATACCATGCCGCCGGTTCGGTCGGTGTGGCTGAGAACAGTCTCCGCGGCGACCACGCCGTCCAGGCCGTTTGCCATGAATTCGCTCCGTTGTTCAGCATTCGTTAACGATTCCGGCGGCAGGATAGCCGGATGCATCCCCACCCGCCCAGCCCGCCGGCAGCCGTTTCCCCAAGCCTGTATATGCAGGGGCTGCTGGCACTGCGAAACAACGAAGCGGACGATGCCGCCGGCCTGCTAACCCGAGCCTTGACGGATGAACCGGAGCATCGCGGCGCCAGACGCAATCTGGTGCGCGCCCTGCTGCTGGCCGAACGATGGGATCGGGTGGCGGTCCATGCCGGTGCCGCACTGGCGCGAACACCCGACGACCCCGAACTCCACCATGCCCTCGGCACCGCCCTCAATGCGCTCGGTTGTCATTCACGGGCGTGCGCAGCGTTTGCCCGGGCGCTGTCGCTGCGCCCCGATCACGCGCCATCGTGGCTGAACATGGGCAATGCATCGGCGGATCTGGACGACCTCGATTCCGCCGAAACCCTGTACCGAACCGCGATCCGGCTGGACCCCGTGCAGCCGGAGGCCCACACCAGCCTGGGTTACATCCTGACCCGGCAAGGCCGGCTGGATGAGGCAGTGCGGGCCTGCGAAACGGCGATCGGTCTGCGCCGGGATTTCGCCCCGGCGCACTGGAATTTGGCCACCGCCGCGCTGCTGGGCGGCGATCTGACGCGCGGGTTTGCTGAATATGAATGGAGAAAGCGTCACGCCCGTTACCGTTCGGATTTTCCGCCGCTGCCAGGGCCGGCATGGGAAGGGTCGGACCCGGCGGGCCGAACCATCCTGGTCCGGGCGGAGCAAGGGTCCGGCGACACCATCCAGTTCGCCCGCTATCTGCCAGCGATCGCGGCGATGGGCGAACACCCCGTCCTGGTCTGCCACCCATCCCTGGTGCCGCTGCTCACCACCATACAAGGCGTGAGCGTTTGTGCGCATGGACAGACGCCACCGACCCATGATGCCTGGATCGACATGGCCAGCCTGCCCGTCGTATTCGGCACGACGCTGGAGACGATCCCTGCCGCGGCGGGCTATCTGCGGGCCGACCCGGTTCGGACGGCGGCATGGGCCGCCCGCTTGCCGGCGGGGCGCAAAATCGGCCTGGTATTCAGCGGCAACCCGAACCACCCGGCCGACCGTCGACGGTCGATCCCGCTGGAGCAGGTCCGTCTGCCGGATCTTCCCGGCGTGCATTTCGTCGATCTGCACCCCGGCGGAGGCATGCGGCTACCCAACCTGACCCCCTGGATGACCGACTACGCCGAAACCGCCGCGCTGATCGCCAATCTGGACCTCGTGATCGCCGTGGATACCTCGGTTGCCCATTTGGCCGGCGCGTTGGGCAAGCCGGTGTGGATATTACTGCCGCATGCCCCGGACTGGCGCTGGGGATTAGTACGATCCGGCAGCCCTTGGTATGCGTCCGCGCGCCTGTTCCGCCAATCGGCCGCCGGCGACTGGGCCGGCGTGCTCGATCGGGCGTTTAGCCAGCTAATTTCTAATCTTTGATACCGTTCTTCAGAAAATGCGCGGGAACACTGGTCGCCAAGTTGTTCTGTGCATTCGCCAGTAGTGCATTCTTAGTGGAACTGCCGAGACTGGACCCCAACCAGTAGTTCGCCACCTGAGTCGCCATCGCCGCCAGCGTGCCGACCAGCACCGAACCGAACTGCCCGTCCGACGCGCTCAAATGATGGGTCAGCACCGCATAGGTCGTCCAGCCGAAGGCCACGACGATGACCACCGAAACGATCATGCTGCCGTAAGCCAGCCCGCTGTGCGCCTGCGCCAGCGTCGAGGCCATATCGCGGGCCGAGGATGTGTCGCCGAACCTGGCCTTCAGTTCATCCATCGCGTCCTGCCGCAAAGCCTGCGATTCGGCATCCTGCTCCTTCACCATTTGCACGTGCAGATCGGCCAGTTTCGCCGCCAGGTCGGCCGATGCCTGCTGGTTCGCCTGGAAATGCGCCACCGCCACGGCAACACCGCCCGGCTGGCTAAGGTCGGCCACCGTCCCAACAACCGTCTGCACCACACCCGCCACCTTGGCGGTGGCATCGGCGCCCTTCGAGCCAAAGATCATGCCAGCAAGTTGCGGCGCGAGGCTGAGTACCAGGGGAATCAAAGCTGCGAACATATCAGGCTTCCAATGCGTGCAAGGCGGCGTCGCACAGGCGCATCCGTTCCGCCGCGCCGGCCGAACCGCCGTTGATTTTGCGGGATAGCAGGTCGATCGACCAGGAACCGGCCAAGGCATTCAAATCGTTCGCGGTCCAGAACCATACCGCGCTGTCGGCGGCGCCGGCCCGGGTTCCAGCGTGACTGACCGCCTGATCCAGGGACATGTTCATCGCGCGGGCAAAATGTTCGTAGGCCCATCGGCCGGTAATCTGGATCAGCCCGCGCCCGCGGAACCGCCAGCCGTCGCCGGACGCTGCGTCGCCGTTGCCCATACGATCGGCATAGACGATGTTGGCCAGCTTTTCCGGCTGCATCGCGCAGGCTTCCGCCGACGGCATGTCGGGAAAGCGGGACGGCCAGACCTCGCACAAACGAGCGGCGCTGTAGTAAAGGTCTTCCTCCAGTTCCTGAAAGCCGCCGCTTTCCACCGCGCACTGCCCCAGAAACGCGGCAACGCAACGCACAGAGGCAATCCCGGCGCGTGCCAAAGGCTGCTCGAGCGCCGCCGCCCAGTCCGCGCGAGGCTGATCCGCCAAACGCGGCGCCACCGCCCGGAGTGCTGCGTCCAGATGCAACGTCGGCGACGGCGATGGCATTGCACCGATCACGGCACCCGCGGCAGCGGCCACGGAATTAGAGGGATCGGGTTGAAAAATATCCTCGAATGCTGTTAGCAGACCGGACATAGTACCCCCTGAACAGGGGTGTTCATTGTAATTCTCACGGTAAAATCCCAAGTGTTGGAAAGCAGGAGGTATAACGGAACTCTGCGGCTTATCTAAGAATATAGTCATAAAATAGATCGAATGTCAAGCTGATTTCGCGCTGCGGATGTATCCAAACCTCTTACCGCTGAAGAGCGCCGGTTCGGCCGGACGTTAGAATGGAGTGGCCCCGGGTCGGTTTTTCATCCCGTCCCTGACGCGTGCGCCCGCCAATGGTTGTAACGGGGGCAAAAGGCTTGGCGAATTATACCCAATGCAGCCTTGTTGCGTCCTCTGATCTACTAACGATGGCGGATTTTCGCCGCTATGCGGGTGATGTCGAAGCATAACGCACCCGCGTGCCCACAACTTTTCCTCTCTTGCGAGAGCTTCGGTCGAACAATGGGTTTATTTCGCACCCGCCGCGGTTAGCCCCCGGCCCTGATCGTCGGCAGCGCCGAAAATCCCGCCGCCTGTTCCAGTGCCGCGGACACGGCGAACACGGTTTCCTCGTCGAACGGTTTGCCGATCACCTGTAGCCCCAGCGGCAGACCGTTCGCATCCAACCCCACCGGCACCGAGGCCGCCGGCACGCCCGCCAAATTCGCCGGCACGGTGAACAGGTCGTTCAGATACATCTTGATCGGATCGTCCATGTTCTCGCCCCGGGCGAACGCGGCGGACGGCGTGGTCGGGGTCAGCAGCGCATCCACCCCCGCGAATGCATCGGTGAAATCCTTCAGGATCAACGCCCGAATCTTCTGCGCCTTCAAGTAATAAGCGTCGTAGTAGCCGGCCGACAGGACATAGGTGCCGATCAGGATACGCCGCCGCACCTCCGGCCCGAATCCCTCCGCCCGGGTCCGTTCGTACAGGTCCCGCAGATCCTCGCCGCCGTCACGCGCACCGAAGCGCACGCCATCATAGCGCGCCAGATTCGACGACGCCTCGGCCGGCGCGACGATGTAATAGGTCGCCAGACCGTGCTTGGTGTGCGGCAAGGACACATCGACGACCTCCGCCCCCGCTTGCCGCAGCCAGTCCAGGCCTTGCTGCCACAGGGCTTCGATCTCCGCCGGCATCCCGTCGGAACGATACTCCTTCGGCACCCCGATCCGCAGGCCCTTCACGCCACGGGCGCACGCAGCCTCGAAATCCGGCACGGCGACGTTGGCGCTGGTGGAATCCCTCGGGTCGTGCCCGGCCATGGATCCCAGCAGGATGGCGCTGTCCCGCACCGTGCGGGCAAACGGGCCCGGATGATCCAGCGAGGAGGCAAACGCGACCACGCCCCAGCGCGAACAACGCCCATAAGTCGGCTTCACCCCCACCAGCCCGCAGAACGACGCCGGCTGGCGGATCGATCCGCCGGTATCGGTTCCCGTAGCGCCCATCGCCAGCCGAGCCGCAACAGCCGCGGCGGACCCGCCGGAGGAGCCCCCCGGCACCAGCACGGCGGTTTCATCCTGTTTGCGCTTCCACGGATTCTCGACGGGTCCGTAGGCCGAGGTCATGTTCGACGACCCCATCGCGAACTCATCCAGGTTCGCCTTGCCAAGGAACACCGCGCCATCGCGCAGCAGGTTGGCGGTGACGGTGCTTTCATACGGGGGCACGAACGGCCCCAGTATCTTGCTGCCCGCCGTCGTCCGCACGCCTTCGGTGCAAAACAGGTCCTTGATCGCCAGCGGGATGCCGGTCAGCGCCCGCTGCTCGCCCGCCGCCAGCGCGGCATCGGCCACCCGGGCGCGATCGACGGCCCGGGCGTGGCTGACGGTGATGAAGGCGTTCAGCCGGGGGTTCAGCGCCTCGATCGCATGCAGATGCGCCATCGTCAGATCGACGGCGGAGAATTCTTTCGCGCGCAGCCCGTCGCGGGCCCGGACGATAGTCAGATCGGTCAGGCTCATTCGACGACTTTCGGGACGGCGAAGAAGTCGCCGATGCGTTCGGGGGCGTTCGTCAGGATTTTCTCGGGATAACCGCCATCGGTGACGATATCTTCCCGCATGGCCATCGCCATGTTCGCGGCGCCGGTCAGCGGCTCGACGCCGGTAACATCAACGTCGTTGAGCTGTTCGATCCACCCGAGGATGCCGTTCAGTTCCTGGCACAGATTTTCAACCTCATGCTCCTCCACGCGGATGCGGGCGAGCGAGGCAATGCGGCGTATGGTCGCGTGATCGAGCGACATGTGGGCGGAATCCCTTGGCTTGGCGAAGGGGGCGGACCATAACGACGCCCATGGCTCTATTCAACCTGAGGGATTTGCTGGCGTCGCTAAGCGGCGACCAGCGCGTGATCGGCATCGACCCCGGATCGAAGACGATCGGACTGGCGTTGTCGGATGTGCATCGGACGTTGGCGACGCCGTACGGCAAGCTGAGACGCGGCAAACTGAGCGACAACGCCACCGCGATCGGCAAAATCGCGCTGACCGAGGGCGCGTACGGCCTGGTCGTCGGGCTGCCGCTGTCCATGGACGGCACCGCCGGCCCAGCCGCCCAGGCTGCCCGGGATTGGACACACGCGCTGTCCGACGCCATCGGCCTGCCGGCGGCGTTGTGGGATGAGCGGTTGTCCAGCGCGGCGGTCAACCGGTTTCTGGTCCAGGAAGCCGACCTGACCCGCGCCAAGCGCGCCGAAGTCGTCGATCAGGCCGCCGCCGCATGGATGCTGCAATCGGCACTGGATGCGGGGACGCGGACTTAAGCCCCCCTGACCGCGCCGCCCGCCCCTGCTATGGTCCGTCGCGAAACCGGAAAGGACCGCCGATGCCCGCCCATTACGACCTTCTGATCCGCAACGGCATCTGCGTGCTGCCGTGGGGATCGGAAGCCATCGATATCGGCATTCGCGACGGCCGCATCGCCGCACTGGGCGTTTCCGCCAGCGCCACCGCCAACAAAATCCTGGACGCTACCGGCCTGCATGTCCTGCCCGGCCTGATCGACCCCCACGTCCATCTGCGCGACCCCGGCGACAAGGCGGTTGAAACCATCCCCACCGGCACAAGGGGCGCTGTCCTCGGCGGCCTTACCGCCGTGTTCGACATGCCCAACACCAGCCCGGCGATCACCGACACCGACCGGCTGGCCTGGAAGCAAGCGTATGTCGAAGACGTCGCCTGGTGCGACATGGGCCTGTATGTCGGCGGCACGAAAGCCAACACCCCTTCCCTCGCGGCGCTTGAAGCCGGCCGCGGCGTGTGCGGGGTGAAGATCTTCGCCGGGAGTTCCACCGGCGACCTGATGATCGAGGATGACGAGCACCTGGAAAAAGCCATGCGCTCCGGCCGGCGGCGTATCGCCTTCCACAGCGAGGACGAATACCGCCTTCAGGAACGCAAACCGATGTTCAAATCGGGCGATCCGTATGCCAGCCACATGGTCTGGCGCGATGAGGAATGTGCCTTCCTGGGCACCCGCCGGCTGATGGCGCTGGCCCGCGAGACCGGCCGCGCCGCGCACATCCTGCATGTCTCGACCGCGCAGGAACTGGAGTATTTGAAGGATTTCCGCGACATCGCAACGTGCGAGGTGCTGGTCAACCACCTGACCCAGGTCGCCCCCGACTGCTACGAACGGCTGGAGGGTTTCGGCGTGATGAACCCGCCGATCCGCGGGCGGGAACACATGGACGCCGCTTGGCGCGCGATCGCCGACGGCACGGTCGATACCGTCGGGTCCGACCACGCGCCGCATCCGCGCGACAAGAAGCTGCTGCCCTGGCCCGACTGCCCCGCCGGCCTGACCGGCGTGCAGACGCTGGTGCCGATCATGCTGGACCACGTCAACGCCGGCCGCCTGTCGCTGGGACGGATGGTCGATCTGATGTGCGCCGGCCCTGCCCGGGTATATGGCGTCGTCGGCAAGGGCCGCCTGGCCGCGGGCTACGATGCCGACTTCACCCTGGTCGACATGAAGCGTCAGCGCCGGATCGAGGAATCCTGGATCGCCGCACCCTGCGGATGGACCCCATTCGCCGGCATGCAGGTCACCGGCTGGCCGATCGCCACGATCGTCCGCGGCCAGATCGTCATGCGCGACGATGAAGTGTTGGGCGAACCGATCGGGAAACTGGTCAGGTTCCAGGGGTGACGCACCGCGCGCGGCCATGACGCACAGGCTCGTCCCCTTGGCATAATCCCGGCATCGGGAAACAATGCCCCCAACATCAAAGGGAGCGCCACGCCATGAGCACGACGACCAGCCAAAGCCCGTATTTTCCCGTCCGCGACGCGTGGCTCGCCCGCCGCACAGAGACGATCCTGGAACCCGAACTGCCGATCGTCGATCCGCACCATCACTTGTGGGAACGGCCGGACTGGATCTACATGCTCGACGACCTGCTGGCCGACACCAACAGCGGTCACAACATTGTCGGCACGGTGTTCGTCCAGTGCCGCTCCATGCACCGAGCGAGCGGCCCCGAGGCGTTCAAGCCGGTGGGCGAGACCGAATTCGTCAACGGCGTTGCCGCCATGAGTGCGTCGGGCGGTTACGGCCCAACAAAGGTATGCGAGGGCATCGTCGGTCACGTCGATTTGCGTAACGGGGAAAAATCCCGCGACGTGCTGGAAGCGCACATCCGCGCGGGCGGCGGCCGGTTCAAGGGGATCCGCCACATCACCGCCCACGATCCGGATCCGGACCTGATGAACCCCGCCTACGCGCCGCCGCCGCGGCTGATGTACGATGAAACGTTTCGTCGGGGATTCGCCTGCCTCGCGCCGTTGAACCTGTCGTTCGATGCGTGGCTGTATCATCCGCAAATCGGCGATGTAACGGCTTTGGCGCGGGCCTTTCCCGGCACGCCGATCTGCCTGAACCACATCGGCGGACCGCTGGCGATCGGTGCCTATGCCGGCAAGCGCGCCGAGGTTTTCGCCGCGTGGTCGCAATCCATCGGGGCGCTGTCAGCCTGCCCCAACGTCGTCGTCAAGCTCGGTGGCATGGCAATGCGGATCAACGGCTGGGATTTCCATACCAAGGCGGAACCGCCGTCGTCGCAGGAACTCGCCGACGCATGGAAACCCTATGTCGAAACCTGCATCGAAGCGTTCGGCGCCAACCGCTGCATGTTCGAGAGCAACTTCCCGGTGGACAAGGGTTCCTATGGCTACCAGGCCTTCTGGAACGCCTGCAAAATTCTGGCGAAGGGGGCGTCGGCGTCAGAAAAGACCGACCTGTTCAGCGGCACCGCATCGCGCTTCTATCGGTTGGACATCTGAACGGAGCGCACCCATGCGGCAACTGCAAATCGGCGACGTCACCATCACCAGCATCGTCGAGCGCGAGGGTCCGTGGCGCACCCCCGCCGCCATGTTCCCCGACTACAACCCCGAACTGG
>JAJZEV010000122.1 GCA_021805665.1 Pseudomonadota bacterium | reverse complement strand
CGAACAGTTTTCGCCGGTCCTCCTGCGGCAGGCCCGCCGTGACATATTTGAACTGCGTATAGATCCAGTCCCAACTCGCCTTCACCCCGTCCACCGGATAGTTGGAGGCGAACATGCAGCGGTTCACACCGAACATCCCGATGGTCTCGCGGATCACCGCCCCGTTCACTTGCAGAGTCCACGGCTGCCCCGCCACCGTCAGGCCGGAAATCTTGCACCAGACATGGGGACAGGATGCCAGCGCCTCCATCCCGCGCTTCCACATCGCGAGTTGTTCCTTCGACCGGTCCAGCGGATAGCCGGTGTGGTTCAGGACGATGCGCAGGTCCGGATGTTCGCGACAGACTTCGGCGGCTTCCTCCAGGTGATACCACGGCACGCGCAGATCCCAGGACAGACCGTATTTGGTCAGCAGGCCAAGGCCCTTGCGCCAGACCGGGTCTTGCAGGCTGCGTGGTTGTCCGCGCACCGAGTCGTTCGGGCCGGACGCGATTATCGGCTTCGTCCGGATTCCACGCACCAGCGGATTGGCAGCCTGCGCGGCGATGATGTCCTCGGCGTTCGGGGTGTCCACCCAGGCGTGCGCGACGATGGCATTTGGCATGCCGGTCTCGGCGGCGATCCGGGTCAGCCATTCGGTTTCCGCCAGTTGTTGGGTGCGGTCGCACTCGGCTTCCACATGGACGGTGGCCACGACGTTGTGCAGCGCCGTGTCGCGGCGGTATTCTGCCGGGAGATAGGTGCGGCAGATTCGTGAGTAGTCACCGAGCCATGCGTGCTCGCCGGTTTGGAGCCAGGGGTAGCGGAGGTCGGATTCGAGGTCCCACAGATGGTGATGGGCATCGACGATTGGGAGGTCTTTATCCATGGCCCAGAGGTAAGCAGGGATGGGCTTGGGGCGTCAATTCGCGGGTGCGATCAGATGCAGGTTCGGGAAATAGGTCCGGTAGCGGGCAGCATCGCGGGTCAACAACTGGAGTCCGGATATCGCCGCATGCGCACCGATCAGGAAATCAGGAAGCAGCGACTGCTTTGTGCCGCCCCTACGGCGGTAGGCGAGGAATGCCTTACCAGCGAGAAAGGCGGCGCTGAAGGGCAGCCGTTCCCGAAAGAACGTCGCGGCTGGAAGGGCGTCGTCGAGCGCCTCCAGGCTGGAGAACCGGACCGAAACTTCCCCGTATATGATTGGGTTGATGATCAGGCGCCCGCTGTTGCCGACCCGCTCGAGCATGGCGGCGGACCAGGCTGTCCAAGGGTTCTCGTCGCCCAAGACATCGAGGAGCACATTGCTGTCCACGAGGGTAGCGGTCATTCAATCGCCACGAGTCAGCGCCATGATTTCATCGGTGGTGATCCTGACATCGCCCCTATGGGAACGGAGATGAGCGACGATCTGGGCGCCCCGGCTTGGCGTTTTCGGCGCCTCGGACCGAACGATTCGAACGGTCTCCCCGTCGAACTGGAATTCTACCTCGGTGTTGGGCAGTAGGCCGGCCGCCTCGCGAATATCAGCCGGGATGGTCACTTGGCCTTTGGATGTTATGCGCACGGTCGAATCCTTACTCTTACATGTAAGAGTAAGAGGCCCGTGGCCCGAAAACAAGTGTGTGTGTCTGTCGCTGCTCGTCTGTCAATTCGCGCCCGGAGCATGAATATCCGACAGTGGCTTGGCGGTGATTGCCGCGGCGCCATGCTCGGGTTACCAAATTCGGTATTGCATTTGCAGATCGAGCGATAGTCGAACGTGTGCGTTTAGGAATGCCTCTGCCGGTGGGATCGCGATATCGCGAGATATGTAGGCATGACCGTTTTTCAAATGCGGCAAGCCCTTTGCGGGACACGCCGTGTCCCTCGGGGGGCCTTCGATCCTATGAAACAGGGGATCACGGCAAAGCCTCAGCAAGATTGCCTTCGAATGCGGAGGACGGTGCATGTTAAATCACTTGGGCGGCTTATCGTTCTCGGTTGTCCAAGTGTCTGATGTCGTACGGCGCTCGGCGTTCAACAGCGAGAGGGAGATATGAGGCCGTGTCTTCTGGCTCCATCCCGATGCAGGTTCCATCTATTTCGGATAGATATCCTAAATAACAGGAGAATTTCTGCAACTTAGCATCGACCTGGACAGCCACCCACGCCAGCTTGGCGCCCATTTCACGAGCAACTCCATGGTGACGTTCCAGCACGTTCTTGGGTATATGATAATAGTCGTTGAGAAAGTGGTTACCGTTCGGATCACGCTTTGCTTTGAACTGATTTCGTGCCCTGATCATCACGATCAGGCGTTCCCCGGTTTCGCGAACGCTGTTGCGTACCACGAACACTGGAGGAAATCTGCCGTCAAGTTCCTTGAGTTGCGCGAATTCCTTGTGCTCGGACAAAGACAGGAGGGCCATCTTTCGCCCAAAATCCCCAATTCCCGCTGCGGTAATTTCCAATCCCCACCCATACGTCACCTTATCCGATGGAAACGGATAAACAACCCGTTGGATAGGGCGACCGGACGCAACACGACGGGCCATCAGGAGCCGATGTCATGATTCCCGCGCGAACGCCTCCAAGCTGCGTCCGTCGAAGTGGTGTTCGGCCCCGATCGGTTACCGGATCAGGGATCCCTGCCTAATCGTCCAGGAAGCTCCGCAATTTCCGGCTGCGGCTTGGGTGCTTCAGCTTACGCAACGCCTTCGCTTCGATCTGGCGGATACGTTCGCGTGTCACGTTGAACTGCTGCCCGACCTCTTCCAGCGTATGATCAGTGTTCATGCCAATACCGAAACGCATCCGCAGCACGCGCTCCTCGCGCGGCGTCAAGGACGACAGCACGCGGGTCGTAGCCTCACGCAGGTTGGCCTGAATCGCGGCATCCAGCGGGATCACCGCCGCCTTGTCCTCGATGAAGTCGCCCAAATGGCTGTCTTCCTCATCGCCGATCGGGGTTTCAAGGCTGATCGGCTCTTTCGCGATCTTCAGGACCTTGCGGACCTTTTCCAGCGGCATTCCCAGCTTTTCAGCCAGTTCTTCCGGCGCCGGCTCCCGCCCGATCTCGTGCAGCATCTGGCGCGAGGTCCGGACCAGCTTGTTGATCGTTTCGATCATATGCACCGGAATACGGATCGTGCGGGCCTGGTCGGCGATCGAGCGAGTGATCGCCTGCCGGATCCACCACGTCGCATAGGTGGAGAACTTATAGCCGCGGCGGTACTCGAACTTATCGACCGCCTTCATCAGGCCGATATTGCCTTCCTGAATCAAATCCAGGAACTGCAAGCCGCGATTGGTGTATTTCTTGGCGATGGAGATCACCAGGCGCAAATTTGCCTCGATCATCTCTTTCTTCGCCCGCGCGCTGTCGCGTTCGCCGCGCGAGACGGTCATGTAAACCCGGCGGAATTCCGCGATCGGCAGACTGGCATCGTTTGCCACCGCGCCGATCTGGTTGCGGATCTTGGCGATGTCGTCCGGGTGCTTGATGACAAACACCTTCCAGCCCTTGCCGGGAAGGCGGCCGACGCGGTCGAACCAGTTCGGGTCCAGCTCCGCGCCGCGGTAGTTCTTCAGGAAGTCCTCGCGGTTGACCTTGCAGCTTTCCGCCATTCGCATCAACTGGCCTTCCAGCGTCGTCAGCCGCTGGTTCAGCAGCTTGAGCTGGCTGACCAGTTCCTCGATCCGGTTGTTGTGCAGGCGGACCTGACCGACTTTTTCGACCAGTTCCTCGCGGATCTTCTCGTAGCCCTTTTCGGACCGCGTGCTCATTTCCTCGCCGCTGGTGATCGTCTCCAGCCGGCGGTGCTGCATCTTGTGCAGCTTTTTGTAGAGGTTCTCGATTTCCTCGAAGTTCGCCAGAACCTCGGGCTTCAGTTTTTCTTCCAGCGCCGACAGCGACATGCTGGGGCCGCTGTCCTCATCGTCGCCGTCCATGTCGTCGTTGGCCGGGAAGCCCTCGGCGGGCACGTCGGGCGCATCGGTCACGTCGGAGGCCGGCGCACCGGCACCATCCGTGGCTTCCAGATCCACGATGTCGCGCAGCAGCATCCGCCCGGCCTTGAGCTGATCATGCCAGGTGATGATGGCCTTGAAGGTCAGTGGGCTTTCGCACAGCCCGTTGATCATCATGTCGCGGCCGGCTTCGATCCGCTTGGCGATAGCGATTTCGCCCTCACGCGACAGCAGTTCGACGCTGCCCATCTCGCGCAGGTACATGCGGACAGGATCGTCGGTGCGGCCCAGGCTGGCTTCATCGACGTTGCCGGTTTGCTCCTCGGCTTCTTCTTCCTCGGCCTTTTCTGCCTTTGCAACCGGGGCTTCGCCGTCTTCGTTATCTTCGCTCTCGACGACCTGGATGCCCATTTCCGAGAAATTGGCCATCACGTCTTCGATTTGTTCGGAGCTGTTCTGATCCTGCGGCAGGATCGCGTTCAGCTCATCGAACGTGATGTAACCGCGTTCCTTACCCTTCGCGATCAGCCGCTTCACGCCGGCGGCGGTGACATCCAGCAGGGTTGTCTCGGCATCCGCTTCCGCCGTGGCGGTATCGCCGGCGACCATGGGCTTCGTGGCCATCGCTCAGGGCACTCCTTCATCCGACGGGTTCCGGCTCGCGCAAACCGGGACCCAACCAATATTAAGCATCGCCGAACCCGACCCCGTCGGGCTCGCCGCTGCGAATTTTTGCCAATGCCTCGACCAGCGCCTTTTGACGGCGCCACGTCTCGGGAGTCAGGTTTCGGGCAGCGTCCGCCTCGGCCGAAGCGACTTCTTCGCGAAGAAGTTCCTCATTGAGAAAGCCGAAAATGTGCCACCACCCTGCTTCAGCCTCGGCTGGCATTGCATCCGACGACGCGCAATCCGGCAGCGGCATCGCCGATGCTGCCAGGGCTTGCTGAACATCATGCTCAAATCCAGATTTCGTGAGGTGGTCCATCAAACCCGCAGAGTCAAGGGTTTCAGCGATTTCTGCCCAATCTTCAATGGCATTGCGGACGCGCGACAATGGTGGATCCAGCGCCAATCGGCTGTAGGCGTGCCCGACATCGTTCAACAGATACGGGTGACGCAACAAAATCGCAGTCAGGATACGGGACCTTTCGGAGGCCGCGCCATCGGCCCGCGGGATCGGCCGTGGCGGCCGCAGGGTTCCGGGGATACCAAGGGTTTCCCTGCGATTATCCCATTTTCTGACCGGGCGCGGCGGTGGCCGGTGATTGTCGCGAAATTTTTGTCGCAGTTCCTGACGGTATTCCCAAGACAGCGTCTTGTCGGCCACCTTACCGGCGGCGTCTTCCAGGCGTGCCTGAGCCGCCGCCCGCTGTTCGGCTGTCCGGTCCCCGACCTCGGCCAGGACAAAATCGTATATCGCATCGACCGGCGATCTGGCCGCGTCCAGGATGGCCTGAAACGCCGCCGCGCCGCCCTTGCGCACCATGCTGTCGGGGTCCTCTCCCGCCGGCAGGGTCGCGAATTTCAACGATTGGGCCGGCGTCAGCATCGGCAGCGCCAGGTCCATCGCGCGCGCCGCCGCCCTGGTGCCGGCGGTATCGCCGTCGAAGCACAGGATCGGGCAGGGGGAAACGCGCCACAACTCGTCAAGCTGATCGTTTGTCAGCGCGGTGCCAAGCGGCGCGACGGCGGCGGTAAAGCCGGCCTGGGCGGTGGCAATCACGTCCATGTATCCTTCGACCACGATCAGCGTCCCGCCGTTGCGCACCCCGTCACGAGCCAGGTCCAGGCCATAGAGATTGCGGCGTTTCGAAAACACCGGCGTCTCCGGTCCATTGACGTACTTCGGTTGCCCCGAACCAAGGATACGGCCACCGAAACTGATGATTCTGCCGCGGCGATCCCGGATCGGAAACATCACCCGCTGGGAGAACAGTTCGAAGGTGCGTCCGGTTTCCTCATCGCGGCGAATCAATCCCGCGTCAGCAAGGTGTTCGATATCGATTCCTTGTCGTGACAGGTCCGCCGTCAGACCGCCGCGTTCCCCCGCCCACCCCAATCCGAAGCGGGCGATGGTCGCCTCGGTCAGGCCCCGGCCGAGCAGGTAGTCGCGGCCCTGCCTGCCCTCGGGCATAGCCAGCCGGTGTTGATAATACGCCTGCGCGGCTTCCAGCACGCCGATTGTATCCAGCCGCCGCCGCTCTGCTTCCGCGGCTTCCGGCGTGGCTTTGGGTACTTCCAACCCGGCCTCGCCAGCCAGTTGGCTGACGGCGTCCATGAACGGCAGGCCCTGGCTTTGCATGACGAACGTGATCGCGTCGCCATGCGCGCCGCAGCCGAAGCAATGGTAGCCGTCGTCGTAGACATAAAAGCTGGGAGTCTTCTCGCCATGGAACGGGCAGCAGCCTTTCCACTGCTTCCCCGACCGCGCGAGCTTCACCCGCCGTCCGATCAAACCGGACAGCGGGGTGCGGATACGCAGTTCTTCCAGAAAATAGGGCGGCAGCGCCATTGCGCGATAATTCCGGGCTCAGCCGCCCAGGCGCGCTTTGACCATCGGGCCGGCCTTCGCCATGTCCAGGCTGGCGGCATGTTTGCTTTTCAGGGCCGCCATGACCTTACCCATATCCTTGATGCTGACCGCGCCGGTTTCAGCCACGGCGTCCGCCACGGCCTGTTCCATCGCCGCCGTGTCCATCTGGCGGGGCAGGAAGCTTTCGATCACCGCGATTTCCGCCTCTTCCTTGGCGGCGAGTTCGGGGCGGTTGCCTTTGGTATAGAGTTCTACCGACTCCCGGCGCGATTTGACCATGCCGCGCAGCATGCCAAGGATGTCTTCATCCGGAACCTTGTCGATGCCCTTGGGTCTGGAGGCGATATCGACGTCCTTCAGCCTGGCCATGATCATGCGCAAGGTAGAGGTTCGATCGGCGGTTCCGGCTTTCATCGAAGCCTTCATCTGGTCGGTGAACTGTTCTCTTAGGGTCATGGCGGTGCTCCTGCGCGGAAAAACGTCTCTATACTATAGGGTGTCCGGTGCGTCAGCGGGGCAGCGCCCGGGTCAGGAAGAAATTTCCCGAATACAGAGCGTCCGGTTGCGGTGGGAAGTTTTTTCCCATATATGTCGCCCATGCCGATCTCGACCGATGATATCATAGACCGCATGGGTGGTTCGGAAGCCGCCGCCCGTTTAACCGGCGTGGGAACCGAGGCTGTGCGCAAATGGCGCCAAAGCCGGGCGATTCCGTCGCGTCATTGGGCCGCGGTGATCGCGGCCACGGGCCTGACCATGGCCGACCTGCAAACACAGACCCCAGACCAGGCGAGTGCGACGATGCAAAACCCGACCGATAGTGTTCCCGCCGGTGCCACCGCCGTTCTGGTGCTGGCGGATGGTGCCGCGTTCTGGGGGCGCGGGTTCGGCGCGCAAACCTCCGGCGCCGGTCCGGTGGGCGAGGTTTGCTTCAGCACGGGCATGAGCGGTTATCAGGAAACCCTGACCGACCCTTCCTTCGCCGGGCAGATCATCACCTTCACCTTTCCGCATATCGGCAACGTCGGCACCAATATTCAGGATATCGAGGCCGCGGCGATCGCGGCGCGCGGCTTGGTGGTGAATCAGGATGTCACCGAACCGTCCAACTGGCGGTCCACGCAACGGTTGCAGGAATGGCTGCGCGCCCGGGGAATTACCGGCATTTCCGGCGTGGATACGCGGTCGCTGACGATCCGCATCCGCGATGGCGGTGCCCCGACCGGCGTGCTGGCATTTCCGGCGGATGGCCGGTTCGATCTGGCCGCGCTGCGTGCCCGGGCGGCCGCGTGGCCGGGGCTGGAAGGGATGGACCTGGCGAAAGAAGTCACCTGCCGCCAGACCTACGACTGGGATGAGACGGCGTGGTCCTGGCCTGCCGGTTTCGGCCGACAATCAGCGCCGAAGCACCACGTCGTCGCGGTCGATTACGGCGCGAAGCGGAACATCCTGCGGTGCCTGGCCTCAGTCGGATGCAAGGTGACGGTCGTGCCGGCCACCGCCACCGCCGAGGATATTCTGCGCCACAAGCCCGACGGCGTGTTCCTGTCCAATGGCCCGGGCGACCCGGCGGCGACCGGGGCGTATGCGGTCCCCGTGCTGCGTCAGGTGCTGGACAGCGGCACCCCGATTTTTGGCATCTGCCTGGGCCACCAACTTCTGGCACTGGCGCTGGGTGCGAAAACCTACAAGTTGGATCGCGGGCATCGCGGCGCCAACCAGCCGGTAAAGGACCTTGCGACCGGAAAGGTGGAGATCACCAGCCAGAACCACGGCTTCGCGGTCGATGCGGACTCCCTGCCGGCGAACGTCAAGGTGACACATGTGTCGCTGTTCGACGGATCGAACGAGGGGATCGCCTCGACGGATCGCCCGGCGTTTTCGGTGCAGTATCACCCTGAAGCCAGCCCGGGGCCGACCGACAGCCATCACCTGTTCCGGCGGTTCGTGGGGATGATGGATGGGCGACCGTGAAATGGACGCGCGGGTGTTTCAGGAAGCTATTCGAAGCGCTACCGTCACCTACCCAATTCCATTCATATTCGGTATCTTATTGCTGTTCGCACTCCTGTGCCTTGGTGGAAGCGCGCTCGTCGATAAATCCGACTGGCTGCATGACCTCTTCGCGGTAATGGGCGCCGTAAGCGGGGTAAGTGCGATCGGGATTGCCGTATATTCCGTACGCTTCAGGCGGGACCTTTTGCGCTCGGAACACCATGTGCTCAGGATGACGGTCGCAAACATTATCGGTGACAAAGAGATGGACCCGGCGACCCGGGATAATCTGAGCCGCACCGTACTCGAGCCAGGGGGCCATCTTGGCCCCAAAAGTGTAAGCGGCGTAAGAGGCCCGGGAACTTCGCATAACAGAGAGGACTCCGATGACTGAGCGGACCTTCATGCTGACAATCGATTTTCTCGATCCCACGCTCGACCTCGAAGCTCTCAAGGAATTCATCAAGACAAGCCCGCTGTTCGATAATTGGTGGAATCACATCCCCGGGGTTTTCCTTGTGGTGAGTAGTGAAGACGCAAGCAAAATCAGTGCAGCGATCAGAAAGTATACCCGGGAAACCCGGCTTCTCGTGGTCGAGGTTAACCCTTCCGAATCCGACGGTTGGCTAACTGAAAAAGGCTGGACCTGGATACGCCGCCGCTCGGACCACCGAACCGATGAGCCCGCGCGGCTGTAGCAATCGGTTTCTCGGAAAACTTTGCCCTCCCTAAGCTGAACCTCTACGGAAGCTGTAAGCTAACCATGCCCAAACGCACCGACATCAAATCCATCATGATCATCGGCGCCGGCCCGATCATCATCGGCCAGGCCTGCGAGTTCGACTACTCCGGCGCGCAGGCTTGCAAGGCCCTGAAGGCCGAGGGCTATCGCGTCATCCTGGTCAACTCCAACCCCGCCACCATCATGACCGACCCCGGTCTGGCGGACGCCACCTATATCGAACCGATCACGCCAGAGGTCGTCGAGAAAATCATCGCCCGGGAAAAGCCCGACGCCCTGTTGCCCACCATGGGCGGCCAGACCGCGCTGAACACCGCGATGCAACTGCACGCCAACGGCGCCCTGGAACGCCATGGCGTCGAACTGATCGGCGCCAAGGCCGATGTGATCGACCGAGCGGAAGACCGGCTGAAGTTCCGTGACGCGATGGCGGAAATCGGCATCGAATCCCCCCGCTCCGCCATAGCGCACACGATGGAAGAAGCGCGCGAGGCCCTGGCGATGACCGGCCTGCCAGCCGTGATCCGTCCCAGCTTTACCCTGGGCGGCACCGGCGGCGGCATCGCCTACAACAAGGAAGAATTCGAACAGATCGTCGCCGGCGGCCTCGAAGCCTCCCCCACCACCGAAGTGCTGATCGAAGAATCCGTCCTCGGCTGGAAAGAGTACGAAATGGAAGTCGTGCGCGACAGTGCCGACAACTGCATCATCATCTGTTCAATCGAGAACGTCGATCCGATGGGCATTCATACCGGTGATTCTGTCACCGTGGCCCCGGCGCTGACGCTGACCGACAAAGAATACCAGATCATGCGCGACGCCTCGATCGCCTGCCTGCGCAAGATCGGCGTCGATACCGGCGGGTCCAACGTGCAGTTCGGGCTGAACCCCGCCGATGGCCGCATGGTCGTCATCGAGATGAACCCGCGCGTGTCGCGCTCCTCCGCGCTGGCATCGAAGGCCACCGGCTTCCCGATCGCCAAGATCGCCGCCAAGCTGGCCGTCGGCTACACGCTGGATGAACTGACCAACGACATCACCATGGTCACGCCCGCCAGCTTCGAGCCGACGATCGACTACGTGGTGGTCAAAATCCCGCGCTTCACCTTCGAGAAATTTCCCGGCACGCCGGCGCTGCTGACCACCAGCATGAAGTCGGTCGGCGAGGCGATGGCCATCGGCCGTTCATTCCCCGAGGCCCTGCAAAAGGGCCTCCGCAGCATGGAAACCGGCCTGTCCGGCCTGGATGAAATAGACGCCCCGGGCGACGGCGGTCCGGATGCTTTCAGGGCGGCGCTGTCGTCGCCGACGCCCGACCGGCTGCTGATGGCCGCCCAGGCGCTGAGGGCCGGCCTGAGCGTCGAGGACATCCACGAAACCACGAAGTTCGACCCGTGGTTCCTGCGCGAACTGGAACGCATCGTCGCCGCGGAGCGCGAGGTCGCGGCCAACGGCCTGCCGAAAGAGGCAGGTGCCATGCGCCGCCTGAAAGCCCTGGGCTTTTCCGACAAGCGCCTGAGCCAGTTGACCGGCAGCACCGCGGCCGCGGTCCACGGTGCCCGCAAGGCGCTGGGTGTCGCACCGGTCTATAAGCGCATCGACACCTGCGCGGGCGAGTTCGCCTCCAAGACCCCGTACATGTATTCCACGTTCGAAGGCGGATACGGCACCCCGGTGTGCGAATCCGATCCCACGGATCGCACCAAGATCATTATCCTCGGCGGCGGCCCGAACCGGATCGGGCAGGGGATCGAGTTCGACTATTGCTGCGTCCATGCCGCCTACGCGCTGAAGGAAGCCGGGTTCGAGACCATCATGGTCAACTGCAACCCCGAAACCGTCAGCACCGACTACGACACCTCCGACCGCCTGTATTTCGAACCGCTGACCGAGGAGGACGTTCTCGCCCTGGTCCGCCGCGAACAGCGGAATGGAACCGTCCTGGGGTGCATCGTACAGTATGGCGGCCAGACGCCGTTGAAGCTGTCGCAGGCTTTGTCGCGTGAGGGTATTCCCATCCTGGGCACCTCGGCCGACGCCATCGATCTGGCCGAAGACCGGGAGCGGTTCCAGCAGTTGCTGCACAAGCTGGGGCTGCTGCAGCCCGACAACGGCATCGCCCGGTCCGCCGAGGAAGCCGACGCCATCGCCGAACGCATCGGCTATCCGGTGGTCATCCGCCCCAGTTACGTCCTGGGCGGGCGGGCGATGGAAATCGTCTATGACCGCACCGGCCTGCACCGCTACATGCGCGAAGCCGTCCGGGTGTCGGGCGACAACCCGGTTCTGATCGACCGTTACCTCAACGACGCGATCGAAGTGGATGTGGACTGCATTTGCGACGGCGAATCCGTCTATGTCGCCGGGGTGATGGAACATATCGAGGAAGCCGGCATCCACTCCGGCGATTCCGCCTGCTCCCTGCCGCCGTATTCGCTGTCGCCCGCGATGATCACCGAACTGAAATCGGAAACCGAGGCGATGGCCAAGGCGCTGGGCGTCGTCGGCCTGATGAACGTCCAGTACGCGATCAAGGACGACACGATCTACGTGCTGGAGGTGAACCCGCGGGCCTCGCGCACCGTGCCGTTCGTGGCCAAGGCCACCGGCGTGCCCGTCGCGAAGATCGGCGCCCGGGTCATGGCCGGCGCCAAGCTGGCGACCGATTTCAAGCTGGACGACGATTCCATCGCCCCGCATGTCGCGGTCAAGGAAGCCGTCTTCCCGTTCGCCCGCTTCCCCAACGTGGACACGATCCTGGGGCCGGAAATGAAATCCACCGGCGAAGTCATGGGCCTCGATTCCAGCTTCGAGCGCGCCTTCGCCAAGGCCCAGCTCGGGGCCGGGGTGATCCTGCCGATGGAAGGCACGGTTTTCCTGTCGATCAAGGATGCCGACAAAAAGGGTTTGCCGGCGCTGGCCCGGCGGCTGAACGAAATGGGCTTTTCCATCGTGGCAACCCGCGGCACCGCTGCCCGCATCCGCGAAGCCGGGATTCCGGTGACGGTGGTCAACAAGGTCCTGGAAGGCCGGCCGCATTGCGTCGATGCCATCCGTTCCGGCGAAATTCAGTTGGTCATCAATACGGCGTCCACACCCCAGTCGGTTGCCGACAGTTTCGCCATCCGTCGTGGCGCGCTGACGCATTTCATCCCGCACTATACAACCTTGGCGGGTGCGCGGGCGGCTGTGCATGCAATCGCGGCATTAAAGGCGGGGACGCTTGAAGTTGCGCCGCTTCAGTCCTACTTTCGCGGTTCGTTTTGAGTCAGCACGCCGCGGTGGGGGATAACCCGGCCGCGGCGGTGGCATGTGACGAACCCGCGTTGATCTAGGATCGAAGGACCACGCCGTGCAGAAGTTTCCGATGACTGCCCCCGGGCTGCAGCGGTTGGAAGAGGAACTCCGGACCCTGCGCTCGCAGGAACGCCCGGCGGTTATCCGCGCCATCGCCGAAGCCCGTTCGCATGGCGATCTATCCGAAAACGCCGAATACCATGCGGCGCGGGAACGGCAGTCCTTCATCGAAGGCCGCATCCAGGAACTGGAGGAAATCGTCGGCGGGGTCGAGGTGATCGATCCGAAGACGCTGTCCGGCTCGCACGTCAAGTTCGGCGCCCACGTCAAACTGGTGGACGAAGAAACCGATAAGGAAGCCACATACCAGATCGTCGGCGTGTATGAGGCGGACATCAAAGCCGCCCGCCTGTCGATATCCTCCCCCCTGGCCAAGGCGCTGATCGGCAAGAAGGTTGGCGAAACCGTTTCTGTCCCGGCCCCGGGTGGCGACCGGTCGTACGAAATTCTGGAAGTGAAGTTCATCTGAGCGTAAACGCCGATTACGATGATCACGCTCGAGGACGTTGAGCAGGCGGCCGAGCGGATTGCCGGGCGCGTGCTGCGCACACCCATGGTGCCGAATCATGCGCTGTCGCGCCTGACCGGGGCCGACGTGCTGTTGAAGCTGGACAATCTACAGGTAACCGGCGCGTTCAAGGAACGCGGTGCGGCGAACCGTCTGTCCATGCTATCGGCGGAGGAGCGGGCGCGCGGCGTCATCGCCATGTCCGCCGGTAATCACGCCCAGGCAGTTGCCCGGCATGCCAGCCTACTTGGTATCGCCGCGACCATCGTGATGCCGAAGTTCACGCCATCGACCAAGGTCACGCGCACAGCGGCCTGGGGTGCGAATGTCGTGCTCGTCGGGGAAACACTGGCGGAGTCCGCGGCCCATGCGCACGAGCTGGCGGCGGCGCAGTCGCTGGTGTTCATTCATCCGTATGACGATCCCGGCATCATTGCCGGCCAGGGCACGATGGCACTGGAAATGGTGCAGGATGTTCCGGATCTCGATGCCCTGATTATCCCGGTGGGCGGCGGCGGCTTGCTGGCGGGCTGCCTTGTTGCCGCCACGGCGCTGAACCCGGGCATCGCGGTGTATGGGGCCGAAGTCGAAACCTATGCCGCCATGGCGCAGCGCGTGGCCGGCCGGTCGGTGTCCGTCGGCGGGGCAACGATCGCCGAGGGCATCGCGGTGCGCGATATCGGCGAAATCCCGTTCGAGATGGTGCGCCGCCGCATCGCTGGCATTCTGATCACGCCGGAACGGGCGATCGAGGAAGCCATCGGCCTGCTGGTCGAAGCCGCCAAGACCGTGGCGGAAGGGGCCGGTGCCGCCGGTCTGGCGGCGCTGCTGTCGCACCCGGAACGCTTCCGCGGCAAGAAGGTCGGCGTGGCCATCACCGGTGGCAATATCGACGCCCGTATCCTGTCCAACGTCCTGCTGCGCGACCTGCTGCGCGACGGCCGCCTGCTGCGCCTGCATCTGCAAATTCCCGACCGTCCCGGCGTCCTCGCCGACATCGCGGGCAAAATCGGCGACTCCGGCGGCAATATCATCGAAGTTTCGCACCAGCGGCTGTTCGCCTCTTCGTCGGTCCAGGCCGCGGAGCTTGAGGTCATGGTCGAAGCCCGCGACAAGCTCCATGCCAACGCGATCGTCGAGGCATTGGAAAAAACCTATATCGTCAGGCAGGTGTGACACCTTGATAGCCGGTCGTCATGGCTGATCCAGTCGAACACCAATCCCGCCGCCGGCTTGGTGCCGGGCATGACGGAAAGGACATCGGTATATGAATAGTCCACGTCCAGCCCACCTTGCCACGCTGGAGGCCGAGGCCATCCGTATATTCCGGGAGGTCGCCGCCCAGGCCGCCCGCCCGGTCCTGCTGTACTCAATCGGCAAGGACTCGTCTGTTCTGCTGCACCTCGCCCGCAAGGCGTTCTATCCGGCCAAGCCGCCGTTTCCGCTGGTCCATATCGACACGACCTGGAAATTCCGCGACATGATTGCCTTTCGCGACGAAACCATCCGTCGTTTTGGCCTGGAGCTGCGCCCCCATACCAACCCCGACGGCCTGCGCGACGGGATCAACCCGTTCGATCACGGCGGGGCCTATACCCAGATCATGAAAACCGATGCGCTGAAGCAGGCCCTCAAAGCCGGCAACTACGATTTCGCCATCGGCGGCGCTCGGCGGGACGAAGAACGCTCCCGAGCCAAGGAACGCATCTTTTCGATCCGCGCGCCGGGCCATGCCTGGGATCCGAAGCGCCAACGCCCCGAACTCTGGCACCTCTACAACGGCCAACTGGCGCCGGGCGAAACCATGCGCGTATTCCCGCTGTCCAACTGGACCGAGTTGGATGTCTGGACCTACATCGCGGCCGAGGAAATCGACGTGGTGCCGCTGTACTTCGCCGCTATGCGCCCCACCGTGATGCGCGGCGGGCAGATCATCGTGGTCGATGACGGCCGCATGCGCTTCCAACCCGGCGAGGAACCCGTCGATCGCATGGTTCGCTTCCGATCGCTGGGCTGCTACCCGCTGTCCGCCGCCGTTCTGTCGGATGCAACGGACATGGACTCGCTGCTGGCCGAAATGCGCACCACCCGGGACTCCGAACGCGCCGGACGGCTGATCGACCAGGACCAGGACTCCTCGATGGAGCGAAAGAAGCGTGAGGGGTATTTCTGATGCCTGATTCGGTCCTGCGCGTGCTGACTTGCGGCAGTGTCGATGACGGCAAATCGACCCTGATCGGCCGATTGCTGTTCGAATGTGGCACCATCCCCGACGACGTGATGGCGGCGCTTGAACGCGACTCCAAGCGGTTCGGAACGGTTGACGGCGCCACCGACTACGCCCTGCTGGTCGATGGCCTGGAAGCGGAGCGGGAGCAGGGCGTCACGATCGATGTCGCGTACCGGTTTTTTGAGACCCCGGCCCGCCGGTTCATCCTGGCCGACACGCCCGGCCATCAGCAGTACACGCGCAATATGGTCACCGGGGCGTCAACCGCGGACCTGGCCGTGCTGCTGATCGATGCCCGCAAGGGGATCCTGCCGCAAACCCGCCGGCACGCCGCTATCGCGTCTTTGCTGGGGATCCGACAGGTCGTGCTGGCGGTGAACAAGATGGACCTGATGGGCTTCCAGGAGCCCGTTTTCGCCGCGATACGGCACGATTTCCGGGCATTGCTGGGCAAGCTGGAGTTCGACCGGATCACGCCGATTCCGATATGCGCCCGGGACGGCGACAACGTCACCGGCCCCAGCACGCGCATGCCGTGGTACAATGGCGCGTCTCTGCTCCAGGCGCTGGAAGCCGCGACGCCGTCGTCGGCGCAAACCGGGCCGTTTCGTATGCCGGTGCAGTACGTCAACCGCCCCGACCATAGCTTTCGCGGCTATGCCGGCACGATCGCCACCGGCCGGGTGCGGCCCGGGGATCGGCTGGTCAACGCGGCGGCCCATACGGAGGCAATTGTTTCCCGTCTCGTGACGATGGATGGTGACCTCGCCGAGGCCAACGCAGGCGACCCGGTAACCCTGGTGCTGGACCGTGAAATCGATATCTCGCGCGGCGATGTCCTGGCCGCCGATCCGGCGCCCGCCGCCGCCGACGGGATCGATGCCCGGGTCGTGTGGATGGACGAAACACCGCTGTTTCGCGGCCGGGCGTATCTGTTGATGCTGGGCAGCCACACGGTGGTTGCCACGGTGACGGACATTACCGCCCGCCTGGACATGGAAACACTGGAAGAAGTCAGCGTCCGCGAGCTTGCACTGAACGAAATCGGCCGCGTCTCGATCTCCCTGACTCACCCCGTGGTTTGCGAGCCGTATGAGGCCAGCCGCGAACTGGGCGGCTTCATCCTGATCGACCGCCTGACGCGGGGCACCGTTGGCGCCGGCATGGTCACCGCCATCCGGACCCGCAACGCCGATATCGTCTGGCACCGGCTGGACGTGGACAAGGCGGCGCGTTCGGCGTTGAAGGGCCAGAAGCCGGCCGTGCTGTGGTTCACCGGCCTGTCCGGCGCCGGCAAATCGACGATCGCCAATCTGGTTGAAAAGCGGCTGCATGCGCTGGGTCATCACACCATGATCCTGGACGGCGACAATGTGCGTCATGGCCTGAACCGCGACCTGGGCTTCTCGGAAGCCGACCGTGTGGAGAATATCCGCCGGATCGCCGAGGTTTCCCGCCTGTTCGTCGAGGCCGGCCTGATCGTGATCGTGTCGTTCATCTCCCCGTACCGCGCCGAACGCATGCTGGCGCGCGATCGTGTCGGCGGCGAGGAGTTCCTGGAGATCTTCGTCGATACTCCGGTCGAGGAATGCCGGAGGCGGGACCCCAAGGGCTTGTACCTGAAGGCGGATGCCGGCCAGATTCGCAACTTCACCGGCGTCGATGCGCCGTACGAGGAGCCGCTGGACCCCGAAATCCGGCTGCGGACGCTGGAAAGCGCCCCGGATGTGCTGGCGGACGAGGTTGTCGCGTCGCTGCGCGCCCGTGGCATCATTGCCTGAGGATTCGCTTGCCGCCGCCATAGACGAAGCCCGGGCATGCCGGGTCTGCGAGGCCGTCCTTCCCCTCGGGCCCCGGCCGGTCTTCCAGGTCTCTGAAACCGCCCGGGTGCTGATCGTCAGCCAGGCGCCGGGGACCAAGGTGCATTTGACCGGGCTGCCCTTTAACGACGCCTCGGGCGACCGTCTGCGGGGCTGGCTGAACATGGGCCGGGACCTGTTCTACGACACCGCGCGCATCGCGCTGGTGCCCACCGGCCTGTGCTATCCCGGCCGGCTTGCCAACGGCGGCGACGCACCGCCACGGCCGGAGTGCGCGCCCCTGTGGCTGGATCGCTTCATCCGTCTGTTACCGGAAGTACGCCTGACGCTGCTGGTTGGGTCGTATGCGCTTCGGAACCGCCTGGGATCGGGCGCAATGACCGACCGCGTGCTGCGATGGCGAGAGATTGGCCCGGCGGTCATCCCATTGCCACACCCGTCCTGGCGCACGGCGGCGTGGGAGCGTCGAAACCCCTGGTTCACGCTGGAATTGCTGCCGGAACTGCGGAAGGCGGTGACTGACGCGTTGGCATGAACGAACGAACCGGAGATGGTGGTGGAGCTGAGGGGAATCGAACCCCTGACCTCCTCATTGCGAACGAGGCGCTCTCCCAACTGAGCTACAGCCCCATCGCCGGTATCGCGGCGTATCGGTGAAACGCCGGACGCGAGGCGCCCCTAATGATAGCAGAGCGGCGCGAAGTCAACACCTACCGCACGGAAAGTGCCTGCCAAACATCGCCATTCGCAGGCAGGTTCATGATGTGCCGTTGATGCCACAGCGCGTAGAACAGCAGCTTCCAGCAAGCGAACCCGTGCCGCCAGCGGCGGATGTCGCGGAACAGCGCCACCACTTTGTCCGGGTGGGCTATTTCCGCCACGCCGGGCTGCGCGGCGACCAAGGGGCCGAGTCGCGTCCCCTGCGCTTTGATCCATTCCCCGACCGGCACCGTAAACCCGGTTTTCGGAGCGAACGGCCGCGCGGCGGGCTGATTTTTCTCCAGCCATTTGCGCAATATCCACTTTCCGGTGCCGCGACGCAGCTTCATCGAATCGGGCAAACGGAACGCCGCCGCCATCACCCCCGAATCGAGGAACGGGGTTCGGCCCTCGATCGCATGGGCCATCATGCAGCGATCCAGCTTCAGCAACAGGTCGTGCGGCAGCCAGTCGGCCATATCCAGCGCCTGGGCGGCAGCCAGGGGGGACCGGCCGCCCTCCGCGGCCCGAAGTTCCGCCGATTCCATGCCATCGCGCCAGGAGACGGGCTGGGAGCGCAGGACCGGCACCCGGTCGAAACTGCCGGTGGCCCACATCGTCCTGCCGCCGCGCCACCACGGCAGCGTGGCCTGGCGATACCGTTTGTAGCCGCCGAATATCTCGTCGCCGCCTTCCCCGGTCAGCACCACCTTGACGTCCTGGCGTGCCCGGCGGGCGAGAAACCACGATGGTATGATGGCATAGTCCATCGTGGGGTCGTCCATCGCGGCGACGATTTCCGGCAGATGGCGCCAGACCATGGCCTCCGTCACTTCGATGGATTCGTGTTTGGCGCCGGCCGCCCGGGCGATCGCGGCGGCCTGCTGGCGTTCGTCGATGGCGCCGGGGGCGTCGAATCCGGCGGTGAATGCCAGTACCGGATCGTCGTTCAACCGAGCCATCAGGGTCAGCAGGGTGGCGCTGTCGATGCCGCCGGACAGGAACATGCCGTATGGCACATCGCTGCGCTGATGCAGATCGACGCTTTCCATCAGCGCGCGGTCCAGCCGCCGCATCGCGGTGTCTTCGTCGATGTCCTCCGGCGGGGCGGCGGGAACCGGGTCGATTCGCGTGCGTTCCAGGATATGCCCGTCGGAACAGGTGATGGTTTCGCCGGGCAGCACGCGTTGAATGCCCTCGAATATTGTGTCGGCGCCGGTGGTGAACTGAAGCTGGAGCAATTCCTCGACCGCCGCCGGGCGCACCTTGCGTTGCACCAGCCCGGCTTCCAGCAGCGCCTGCGGTTCGGATGCGAACGCCAGCCCGCCACCGATCGACGCGATATAAAGCGGCTTGATCCCGAACGGATCGCGGGTCAGCGTAACGGTTCGATGCACGCGTTCATGTATGGCGATGCCATACATACCGCGAAGCTGCTTGGCATAGTTGGCGCCGTCGCGCAGCCACAAGTGCAACGGGGGCTCGCAGTCGCTGTTCGTGGCGAAGTGCGTGCCGGGCAGCGACTCGCGCAGTTCCCGGTAGTTATAGATTTCGCCGTTTGCCACCAGGGTGGCCGGGCCGGCGAAAAACGGCTGATCGCCGGTCACCAGATCGATGATCGCCAGCCGGTTATGCAGCAGGGCCACCCGGCCCATCACGGCATGGCCGCTGCCGTCCGGGCCGCGATGGTGCAGGGCGCCAATCAGTTTCGACAAGACGGCGGGATCGGGCGGCGCGGCGCCGGAAGATAGGATCAGTCCAGCGATGCCGCACATACTGTAAAGTCTCTCCGAATACCGAACCGCGAAGGGTCACCGAACATAGCGCACGGGCAGCGGATTGTCCCGCGATGACGATGTCCGGGGTGCCGTGAATATCGGTGATGCACGAATCGGTAAAATCCCTTTGTTTGAACGCTTGACTCGACGCAACCGGGCTTCTAGAGATCGCGCCCTCGACCGACCCTGGGTTTTACTAATACGGGATGGTCGCTGGTTCGCAGGCACACGACGCATGCGGCGCCGCATTTCCCCAGGGAAACGCTTAGGCCGCCTGCCGACGTAACACCGCTGGATGGGCGATAGCCCCATGCCGGCGGTCTTGGTCTGTTAATCCGCGATCTAACCAGAAACCCTGGCGAAGCGCGAACGGAGAAGAGAAAGAGGTCCATGCCGACCATTAACCAGCTTATCGCCAATGGGCGCGAGCGGCCGAAGACCCGGAACTCGGTTCCGGCTCTGCAAGGCTGCCCGCAGAAGCGCGGCGTCTGCACGCGCGTCTATACCACGACGCCGAAGAAGCCGAACTCCGCGCTGCGTAAGGTGGCGAAGGTTCGTCTGACGAACGGATACGAAGTGGTCAGCTACATTCCTGGTGAAGGTCACAACCTTCAGGAACATTCGGTCGTTCTGATCCGCGGTGGCCGCGTGAAGGATTTGCCGGGCGTTCGCTACCACATCCTGCGTGGCGTCCTGGATACCCAGGGTCTGCCGAAGCGTCGTCAGCGCCGGTCGCTGTATGGCGCGAAGCGGCCGAAGTAGAGGGTCGATCGTATGTCTCGTCGTCACCGCGCGGATAAGCGCGAAATCCTGCCGGACGCCAAGTTCGGCGACGTCGTGCTCAGCCGCTTCATGAATGCGCTGATGTACGACGGTAAGAAGTCTGCTGCCGAGGGCATTGTGTACAATGCCCTCGATGTCCTGAAGCGCCGGGGCGGTTCTGCCGCCGACCCGATCCGGATGTTCCATGAGGCACTGGATAATGTGAAGCCGGCCGTGGAAGTCCGGTCCCGCCGCGTTGGCGGTGCCACATACCAGGTGCCGGTAGAAGTCCGCGCGGAGCGGCGCCAGGCGCTGGCGATCCGCTGGATCATCGATGCCGCCCGCAAGCGCGGGGAGCACACGATGCAGGATCGCTTGTCCAACGAACTGTTGGACGCGGTGAACAACCGCGGCTCCGCGGTGAAGAAGCGTGAAGATACCCACCGGATGGCTGAGGCAAACAAGGCCTTCAGCCACTACCGCTGGTAACCATAGACACCACTCAACAGGTCCCGTTCCGGATCTACGGAGATTACGATGGGTAAGGCGAAATTCGAGCGGAATAAGCCGCACTGCAACATTGGCACGATCGGCCACGTCGATCATGGCAAGACGTCGCTGACGGCTGCGATCACCAAGGTGCTTGCCGAAACCGGCGGCGCCACCTTCACGGCGTACGACCAGATCGACAAAGCGCCGGAAGAAAAGGCGCGTGGCATCACGATCTCCACCGCTCATGTGGAATACGAGACGGCCAACCGTCACTATGCCCACGTCGATTGCCCCGGCCACGCCGACTATGTGAAGAACATGATCACCGGCGCCGCGCAGATGGACGGCGCGATCCTGGTCGTGTCCGCCGCCGACGGCCCGATGCCGCAGACCCGTGAGCACATCCTGCTGGCACGTCAGGTCGGTGTGCCCGCGCTGGTGGTGTTCCTGAACAAGTGCGACATGGTCGATGACCCGGAACTGCTGGAACTGGTCGAAATGGAAGTGCGCGAGCTTCTGTCGTCCTACCAGTTCCCCGGCGACGATATCCCCATCGTCAAGGGCTCCGCCCTGATGGCCCTGGAAGGCAAGAGCCCCGAACTGGGCCATGATGCGATCCTGGAGCTGATGAAGGCCGTTGACGCCTACATCCCGCAGCCGGAACGCACGCTGGATCGTCCGTTCCTGATGCCAATCGA
>JAJZEV010000004.1:9143-21688 GCA_021805665.1 Pseudomonadota bacterium | reverse complement strand
CGTTACTATGGCGACGATTTTCGGGTGGAATACCCGACCGGGTCCGGAACCGAACTGAACCTGCGCCAGATCGGCGACGAACTGGCCGCGCGGCTGACGCGGCTGTTTCTGCGTGGACCGGACGGCCAACGCGCGGTTTTCGGCGAAAGCGAGATACAGCAGAACGATCCGCATTTCCGCGATCTGCTGCTGTTCCATGAATTCTTCGATGGCGATACCGGGGAGGGTCTGGGCGCTTCCCACCAAACCGGATGGACGGGTTTGATCGCCTTGTTGCTGCATGCCCGGGAAGCACACGATCCGACGATGATGGATATGCCCGACGGCGGTTCGCTGGCCGAACCCAGCGAACCATGGCAGGGTCTGGTAAACGGAGGAAAGCCATGAAGATCACGCGCTTGCGCACCAGGATCGTGCATCTGCCGATCGATCCGCCGATCCTGACGGCGATACTGGGATCGATCCGGTCGGCGGACTGCGTGCTGACCTTCCTGGACACGGATGAGGGCATTACCGGCGAGGGCCTGGTCTTTTCCATCAACAACCGCCGCCTGAGCGTGATCCACGAGATGGTGCGCCAGCTTGAGGATTTGATCGTTGGACTCGATCCTCTGTTGGGTGGGACGTTGAACGCGCGAGCTTGGAAGGAGTTGAACTTCCTGGGGTATGAGGGGGTGTCGATCGTCGGCTTGGCAGCGATCGACAATGCACTGTGGGACTTGCGCGGCAAGGCGGCGGGGCTGAACGTGGCGCATCTGATCGGGGCTTGCCGGCCGGCTGTTCCGACTTATGCGAGCGGCGGGCTTTGGCTTGGGTCGTCCATCGATGAATTGCAGAAAGAGGCGCAATCGTTTCTGGACCGCGGTTTCAAGGGGATGAAAACGCGCGTGGGGCCGACCGATCCGGAGAAAATGGTGGCGCGTGTGGCGGCGGTGCGGGAGGCGATCGGGCCGGACATCGCGCTGATGGTCGATGCCAACCAGCAAATGACGGTGAAGCAGGCGATCCGGATCGGGCGGATGATGGAGCCGCTGAACCTGACATGGTTCGAGGAACCGGTGATCTGCAACAACCACGACGGCGAAGCGGAACTGCGCGCCGCGCTGGAGATGCCGGTTGCCTCGGGCGAGACGGTTCATACCCATCGCGGCGTACTGGCGATGTTGCAGGCCGGGGCGGCGGATGTGGTGATGCCGGACCTGCAACGGATGGGTGGGCCGACGGAATTCCTGAAGGCCGGGCACCTGTGCGAGGCGTTCCATACCCCGTGCGCGTCGCATCTGTTCCCGGAAATGAGCCTGGCGCTGCTGGCCGGGCTACCGAACGGGTATTACCTGGAACATATGCCCTGGTTCGAGAAGATCTATCGGGAACGGATCGAACTGGATACGAACGGGCACGCGATCGTGCCGGACCGGCCGGGTTGGGGGTTCGGTTTCGATCTGGATGCGGTTCGGCATTACGAGGGGTAGGGGGACTGGCCGGCCAACGGCTGTGCGGATTTTCCCCGCGGTTGCCATCGGGGATCACCTTTTCGTTCCTCCGGGCAATCCAGCATAGGGTTTTGGGCCTTTGACATGGCGGGGACGCCACCGTCACCGCCGCACAGCAAGCCCCGCGGCATCGGGCGGCATGCACGGGCCGCTTTGCACGGCGGATATTCAACCACGTAGGAGCAAATATGACAGTTCGGCTTTATTTGATACGTCACGGCGAAACGGAGTGGTCGCTATCCGGCCAACATACGGGCCGAACGGACCTTCCGTTGACCGCGCGTGGTGCGGACGAGGCGCGCGAACTCCTGCCGCGGCTTAGCCGTATCCAGTTTTCGCATGTGTTCACCAGTCCGTTGCAACGTGCGCGGCAAACCTGCGCGCTGGCGGGGCTGGGGGCCGCGCCGCGGATCGAACCCGACCTGGCGGAATGGGACTATGGTGACTACGAAGGCCGGCTGTCGCGTGACATTCGCAAGGAAAGGCCGGGCTGGGAGGTCTTTCGCGACGGCTGTCCGAACGGCGAAACGCCTGATCAGATTTCCGGCCGTGCCGACCGTGTCATTGCCCGTGTTTGCAACCTGGACGGTAATGTCGCGCTGTTTTCGCATGGCCAGTTCCTGCGTGTACTGACCATGCGATGGATCGCGCTAGCCGTGAACGAGGCGCGGCATTTCTCCCTTGGCACGGCATCGCTCAGCGTTCTCGGCTTCGATCCAAGCCACCCCGACGTGCGATCGATCGATCTGTGGAATGCGTCCGCGGCACGATAGCCCGTGGCCAATACCATCCCGGGGGATCATCGGCCCAAGACCCTGGCGGGTTTCCCCCGGGGCCGCCCGACTACAGCGAGCCGTGGCTTACGGACGGCGGACCCGCCGATACACCTGCACCGGCTAACCTCCGCCCCGCCGGACCCGCGGCAGGGTGGCGAGCGTCGCCTCCACGCGCCGATCCGGGATCAGCCAGACCACCGCCATGGCGGCATAGACCGCATAGGACGCCAGCGGGGCGGCGAAGGCCAGGCCGATTCCCGACAGATAGAACAGCGGCGACAGCTTACCCTTCCAATCCCGCCCCAGCGCTCGGCGCAGCGATGATGAAGGGCCTTGCATCCGCATGATCGCCGTTTGCATCGCATACCAACTCAGCGCGCAGCACAGTAACGATACACCATAGATGGCGACCGGGATGGCGGACAGGTTGTGCTGGTCCATCCAGGCCGTGGTGAACGGGGTCAGCGACAGCCAGAACAGCAGGTTCAGATTCGCCCACATCACTGCCCCGTTTACATGCGGGACCAGTTTGAAAAAATGATGATGGTTGTTCCAGTAGATTGCCACATAGACAAAGCTGAGGATAAAACTCAGGAAAGTCGGCCACAGTTCTGCCAGACTGGCCAGATCTGCGCCGGCCGGCGGTTTCAGCTCCAGGACCATGATGGTGATGACCACTGCCACCACCCCGTCGGTCAGTGCGATCAGCCGCTCCGAACCCATATTTCCGTCCTTGCAACACTCGATACGACGGTGTGACGCGGGCCGTTTGCGCCGGCCGCGATCGTGCTGCCGACAACGGTCATGCCCATCTGCGACAGCATACAGCGAAGACGTTCACCAGATAGTTGGCCAAACGTATGTCCTGGCGATCACGGCGATGCAACCCTTACAAGATCAATATCTTTCCGCTCATCCAGGGGGCTGCTGCTGGTTGCGGCGGACGCAACGGCGCGTGGAACCATCGGTCCCACGCGCTGATGTGTCAGGCGGCGTCAACCAACACGATCTCGGCATCGTTGACCGCGGTGACGCGCAACACATCCTCGTCGGTGATTGCGGCCCCGTCGCGTGCGTCCAGCCGCACGCCGTTGACCTCGATGGAGCCGGCGGCGGACACAAGATAGACGTGGTGGGTCTTACCGAGCGGATATTCGGCGGTCTCGCCGGCTTTCAGCGTGGCGCCGACGACGCGGGCGTCGGTACGGATCGGCAGGGCGTCCGCGTCGTCCGGGAAACCGCTGGCCAGGGTGACGAACTGGCCGGACCGTTCGGATTTGGGGAACGGCTTGGCGCCCCAGGACGGTGCGGCGCCGCGGGATGTCGGCTCGATCCAAATCTGGAACAGAGTCGTGGGTTCGTCCTCCCGGTTGTATTCCGAGTGGCGGACGCCGGAGCCCGCACTCATGACCTGCACGTCGCCGGCCCCGGTGCGGCCCTTGTTTCCCATGCTGTCCTGGTGGGTGATGGCGCCTTCGCGGACATAGGTGACGATTTCCATGTCCGAATGGGGGTGCGGCGGGAAGCCGGTGCCGGGGGCGATGGTGTCGTCGTTCCAGACGCGGATCGGGCCCCAGCCCATCTTGGCCGGGTCGTAGTAGCTGGCGAAGGAAAAGTGGTGCTTGGCGTTCAGCCATCCGTGGTTCGCGCCACCCAGTTTGGCGAAGGGTCTGCGTTCGATCATGGTGTATCTCCATAGGGAGCGTGGATCGCTCTTGGGGTGGAAGATGCAGACAGGCAGGCCAGAAAGAAATAGAAACATCGGCATCATACCGGTGCCAATTCTTTATGCGTCGCTTACCTGACTTCGAGGCTTGGGCCATCTTCGCCAAAATCGCCGACCTGGGCTCCTTTGCTCGGGCGGCCGATGCGCTGGGGCTGTCTAAGCCCACCGTGTCCAAGGCGATCACGCGGCTGGAGGCGCGGCTGGGTTTCTCGCTGCTGAACCGCACCTCTCGCCGGCTGTCGCTGACGGATGGCGGACTGGTTTCGCTGGAGCGGGCCCGGCGTATCCTGAGCGAGGCGGAGGCGGCGGAGGACGAGGCGCTGGCGCAATCCGCCGAACCCCGCGGGCGGGTCAGGGTCAGCGCCCCGCTGTCGTTCGGGATCGCCTGTCTTGGGGCGGCGTTGCCGGACTTCATGGCGGCTTATCCGGATATCGTGCTGGATCTGGCGCTGAGCGACCGGCGTGTGGACGTGGTGGCCGAGGGGTTCGATCTGGCGATCCGGATCGCGAACCTGGAGGATTCCTCCTTGCTGGCGCGACGGTTGTGTACCGTGCGGATTTTGCTGGTCGGGGCGGCGGCATATTTCGCCCGGCACGGGCGGCCGACTCACCCGGAAGAACTACGTCATCACCGGGCGATGGCCTATTCAGGCGGGCCGGCAGACCCGGCATGGCGGTTCAGCCATGTCGGCTTTGGGGAGGTGGCGGTGGAGCCCAATGTCCAGGTATGGGCCGATAATGCCGATATGCTGATGCCGGCGCTGTTGGCCGGGCAGGGGATGGCGCTACAGCCGGAGTTCCTGGTGTGGCGGCAGATCCAGGAGGGCTCGCTGGAGGTGGCGATGCCGGATTGGAACGCCCCGGTATTAGAACTGCATCTGCTGATGCCGCCGGGCGGGTTACGGCCGTTGCGCGTTCAGGTGCTGGTGGACCATTTGGCGAAATCGCTGGTTCGGCCGCCTTGGGTTGCCAGGGAGGGGCGGCAAGGGGGATGACAGGTGCCCTTGTCTCGGCGATTGGCGATCATGAGAATGCCGCCGGACGCGGGAGCATGCGGTGCCGACGGCCCCGGCGGTATTGAACTGGCTGGACCGGTGCGCGCGCGGTGCGGCAAGGGCGAGGATGTCCATTCGGTCGTGAAGACCAACCGCCGCGGAGAGCAACTGTCGTTGGCGGCGTAATGGTAACCGCTTTGCACCCCATTATGCCCCGGTTTCGCAACAGCTTGATGCGGCTACAGCTTGTTCGGGAATTCCCGGCGGCGTTCCGGTTTGCCAATGGCCCGGGACGCGGTCACCAGCATCAGCAGGGTTGCCAGATAGGCGGCAAGCTGCACCCCCGGTGGATGGGCGGAATACCCGATCAACGCATGCAGCGCCCGGCCGGGAATGCTGTCGTCATCCAGCAGGAAGCTGGTGTCCCACCAATGCTCGCCCC
The DNA here is from genome assembly GCA_021805665.1 of Pseudomonadota bacterium. Classification (GTDB taxonomy): domain Bacteria; phylum Pseudomonadota; class Alphaproteobacteria; order Acetobacterales; family Acetobacteraceae; genus Rhodopila. The sequence goes on along the minus strand of JAJZEV010000004.1, from coordinate 16,256 downwards.
AAGCCGGCAGCAGATCGGCGCCATGCAGTATCGAGGCCGCCTGTCCGGCCATTCCGGCCGCGACAAAAGCGATCAGGATATTGGTAACCCCGAACAGCCGGCGCAGCGGGATTGCGATCAGCCCGCGATACAACAGCCAGGATACCCCGCCCGCCAGTGCCAGGCCCGCCAGTCCGCCCACGCCAAGGGACAAGGCGGTTGACCCCGAACCCGCGACGACACCGTAGAGAAACAGCACCACCTCCGCCCCTTCGCGGAGGACCGCGACCGCGATCACCGCCGCCAACGCACCCAAAGTACGGTGCCCCAGCCGCACGGCCTGTCCCACGTCCCGCAACTCCGTGGTCATGGTCCTGGCATGGTGTGACATCCACAGGATGTGCCAGCTTAGCATAACAACGGCGAAGCACAGGATTCCGGCGGTGAAAACCTCCTGTCCCGCGCCATCGAAGGCGTCCGACAGGGCAGCGGCAAACGCCGCGACCAGACCGGCCCCCGCCACACCCGCTGCGACCCCGCCAGCGATCCAGCGCGCCCGGCCGGTCACCCCTTCAGTGGCGGCAAGCACGATGCCGATAATCAGACCGGCTTCCAGTGCTTCGCGGAAGACGATGACAAGGCTGACGAGCATAGTGCCTCCGTGATATGCAAATGCGAATTATTTGCAAAAAAAAGTGGTTGTACACAGGCATTCGCACCCGGGCAAGCGGTGGGCAGCCTCGGGCGCAGTCCCGGGATGGGGCCGAAATCAGTGTTTGGACGGGTGACCAGCGATCCGGCGTACGTGGCGCTTGCCCAGCAGAATCGCGGGCCGCTCGATGGTCATGAACACGAGGCTGGAGACCAATACCAGCACCACATCGAGAGTGACGACCGAACCCAGGAAGACAGGCGGGCTGGTCGCCATGGCGCGGGGCAGGAACCACTGCAGAACCACCCAAAGGAACAGTCCGTGCAGCAGATAAATTGAATAGGTGATGTCACCCAGCCACAGCAGCCCGGGTAGCCGTAGCAGCCCCCACAGGCTGTGCCCCGAGGCGATCGCCACGAAAAACACCGTCAGGCCGGCGGTCGCCTGCCAGGAATAGGCCCCCGGAAGCAGCGTCACCACGCCGGCCAGCGCCGCGAGGGCCATCGCCCCGGCAACCGGGGTCCGCCCGAGGGTGGCCAGTCGTTCGGCACGCACCCAATAGGCCGCCGCGATCCCCCCGGCAAACGGGAGCAAAATCCCGGGCGAAAACGTGCGCCAGTGAAGCTGCTGAAGAATGAGCGCCACCACCCCGGCCGACAGCAGTGCGGCGATCGGATGGCGGCTTCGCCCCGCCAGAAATCCCATGAGCGGCAATGCCAGGTAGAACAGCCACTCATACCGCAGCGACCAGGTTACCCAGGCGACCAACAGACCGGTATCCGGCAATCCACCCAGGTCAGGGGCAGTGAACACGGTAAACGCTGCCCAACCCAGTAGCGGCCGTAACACAGGACCGGAGATCGGTGGATGGCTTGCTGCCGCAACTGTCAGCGCCGTGGTCAGCAGCAACGCCAGCATCAGCAGATAAACCGGGTATAGCCGGTAAAGCCGCGAAACCAGGAACTCGGTCCAGTCGATCCTGCTTCCGCGATCCAGGACGCGGCCCCAGAACAGGAACGCGGTGATCATAAAGAACAACGCCACACTGGTCTGTCCCAGATGCACGACGAACCGCGACGGTGGAAGTTGCCAGGGCGATCCGTGCAGGAAGAACCAGGTGATGACCGTGTGGTGGACGAACACGCCGATCCCCAGAAATCCGCGCAGTCCATCGATGGATGTCTGTCGATGCAACTCGACATGGCTCAGGGTGCGGCGTATCGATGACGACGTGCGCACCAGGATCGTGGCCACGGCCAAAGCCACGCCGATCATCAGCACCGCTATCAGCGGACTGTCTATCAACCGTGTCGCAAGGTCGGCGACCGGGACCGCACTATCCTGCAAAGCGCATTATCCTTCCGGCTGGGTCCGCCTCCGGCGAACCCTTCGGGGCGGCGCCTAAAAGTCGCTGGCCCGCAGCGTCCGGGCCAGGCGGTCCAGAACCGCATTCGCCAGCCCGGGTTCCGGGCCGGTGAAGAACCCGCGCGCGATATCCAGATACTCGTTGATCACCACCTTCGCGGGCGGGCCGTCCGGCATCGACAGTTCCGCGACGCCGGCGCGCATCAGCGCCCGCAGTACCGGATCGATGCGGGCCAACGGCCAGTCGTCGGGCAGGGCTTCGATCAGCATCGGGTCGATGGCGTCCTGCCGGCGCACCGCTTCCCGTACGATGCGGGAGAACAGCTTCACCTCGGCGTCGGGGATGCGCCCGTCCTCGAACCCGTCCTGGCCTTCCGCGTTGCCCAGCCGGTGACGGACGAACTGGTCGATGACCGTTTCGGGGTTATCGCCGCCCTGATCGGCCTGAAACAGTGCCTGAACGGCGGCGACCCGCGACGCGGTGCGCGGCCGGCTGTTGGTCGATTGGGCCATCAGGCGGCGCCGAGGTGTCGGGCCGCATCGATCTGCAGCAGGGCCGCGGCCGCGGCCTCCGCCCCTTTGTTGTGACCGTCCTGGCTGGATCGGGCCTCGGCCTGGGCGATGGTGTCGCAGGTCAGCAGGCCGGTGCCCAGGGCGATGCCGAATTGCAATGCCACGTTCATGATCCCGTCCATCGTCGCCTTGCAGATGAAGTCGTAATGGTCGGTTTCGCCTTTGACGATGCAGCCCAAAGCGACGAAGCCGTCGAATTTGCGCTGCCCGCGCAGCGCGATGCGGATCGCCTGCGGCAGTTCATAGGCACCGGCCACATCCAGCACTTCGGCCGTGCCGCCGGCTTCGGCCAGGATGCGCCGCGCGCCCGTGGTCAGCCCATCGACGACATCGCGGTAATACGGTGCGCGCACGATCAGCAGATGCGGTGGCGCGCCCCGAACACGCGGCGCTGTCGGCAGTTCGGCGTCCTGCGTGCTCATCCTTCGTATTCCACTCCAACGATGTTGGGAATCGGCCGCTGTTCCACGATGTTCAGGCCGTAGCCTTCAAGGCCGATGACCGTCCGCCGCCGGTTGGTCAGCAGAATCATGTTTTTGACCCCCAGGTCCAGCAGGATCTGGGCGCCGATGCCGTAGTCGCGCAGCTCCCGTTCGGGGCGCACCGCCCCTTCGGCCAACAGGCGGACGCGTTCGGCCAGCGCGGTTGGCCGGTGTTCGCGGATCAGCACCAGGATGCCGCGTCCCGCGTTGCTGATCATGTGCATGGCGTTGTGCAAGGCGATCCAATGCGGGGAACCGGTCATGTCGTCCAGCAGATCGACCGCGTGCATGCGCACCAGCACCGGCTCGCCCGTGGTGATATCGCCTTTCACCAGCGCCAGATGTTCCTGGTATTCGACGGTGTTGGCATACACCACCGCACGCCAGTCGCCGCCCGCCGGATGGGCATACGATCCTTCCTCCACCTTGCGGACCAGCCGTTCGGTCAGCCGGCGGTGCGCGATCAGGTCGGCGATGGTGCCTAGCTTCAGGTTGTGGTGCTGCGCGAACGTCACCAGATCCGGCAAGCGGGCCATGGTGCCGTCTTCGTTCATGATTTCGCAGATCACGGCGGACGGGTTCAGCCCGGCCTTGCGGGCGATATCCACCGACGCCTCGGTATGGCCGGCGCGGACCAGCGTGCCGCCCTCGCGGGCCAGCAGCGGGAACACATGCCCGGGCGTGGTGATATCGTTGCGGGTGCTGTCGGGGTTGATCGCCACCGCGATGGTCTTGGCGCGATCGGCGGCGGAGATGCCGGTGGTCACACCCTCCCGCGCCTCGATCGACACGGTGAATGCGGTCTGGTGGCGCGTGCCGTTGTGCTGGCTCATCAGCGGCAGATCCAGCGCCTCCACCCGGTGGCGGGTCAGGGCCAGACAGATCAGGCCGCGGGCATGCCGAGCCATGAAGTTGATGGCGTCGGGGGTGGCGAACTGGGCGGGGATGACGAGGTCGCCCTCGTTTTCGCGGTCTTCGTCATCGACCAGGATGAACATCCGGCCGTTGCGCGCTTCGTCGATCAGGTCTTCGGCCGAACAGAGGTACTTGGACAGTTCGGTGGTGGCGAAAGTCTCGTTCAGGTTTTCCATTACGCGGTCTCCGCCAGGCGAGCGACGTAGCGCGCGAGGGTGTCGATCTCGATATTCACCTTGTCGTGCGGCTGCAAGGTGCCGAACCCGGTGACCGAGGCTGTGTGGGGAATGATGTTCACGCCGAAGGTATCGCCCCGCACCTCGTTCACAGTCAACGATACGCCGTCCACGGCGACGCTGCCCTTCACGGCGATGAAGCGGGAAATGTCGGCCGGAACACGGAACACCCAGCGGGTGGAGGCATTGTCCGGGGTAGCGGAAACCGCGGTTCCCACCCCGTCCACATGGCCGGACACCAGATGGCCGCCCAGTTCGTCGCCCACCCGCAACGACCGTTCCAGATTGACGCGCGACCCGGCGGTCCAGCTTCCCAGTTTGGTGTGGGCCAGGGTTTCGGCCGAAGCATCCACCGCGAACCAATCTGCGCCGAAGTCCACGGCCGTCAGGCAGCAGCCGGAGCAGGCGATCGATGCGCCAAGTGCGACCGGCGGATCGGCGAGAAATGCCGGCGGGGTTTCGATGACCAGACGCATGTCACGCCCGTCGCCGATCGGGTCGAGCGTTTTGATGCGCCCGAGGGCGGTTATGATGCCGGTGAACATGATCGTTGCCTTGTGTATTCGCTCAACATGTCGTCGCCGACGACCGTTTCGCAATCCCTGCGAAACCTTGGCATGGCTTGAAGCCGCTCCACGCCGAACGCCTGAACCGCGGGCCAGCCGTCGCCGCCCATGACCGAAGGAGCATGGAACCACGCGATGCGATCGACAAGATCGGCGCGCAGCAGGGCCGCGGCGAGCTGGCCGCCGCCTTCCACCAGCACGCGGGTCAGGCCTGCCTCGCCCAGGGCCTGCATGGCAGCCTCGATGTTTACGCCCGCCGATCCGCCGGGGATTTTTATCAGCTTGGCGCCGATGCCGGCGAAGGCGTCCTCGCGGGCGAGGTTGGTGCCCTCGCGCATCAGGAACCAGGTGGGCACTTGGGCGGCGGTCGCCATCAGGCGGGAGGTCAGCGGCGTGCGCAGATGGCTGTCGGCGATGACCCGGACGTTGGGGGTCGGGCGGAAGCCGGGTATGCGGCAGGTCAGATCGGGATTGTCGGCCAGCACGGTGCCGACGCCGACCATGACCGCGTCATGCCGGCCGCGCATGGCATGACCGAGGCGGCGTGCCGGGGTACCGGTGATCCATTGGCTTTCGCCGCTATGGGTGGCGATGCGGCCGTCGAGTGTGGAGGCCAGTTTTAGCGTCACCATCGGGCGGCCCAACGCGATGCGAGTGCTGAAGCCGATCAGGATATCGCGTGCTTCGGCCTCCAGCAGGCCGGATTCGACCGTGATGCCGGCTACCGACAGTTTCTCCAGCCCCTGGCCGTTGACCCTGCCGTCCGGGTCGGTGGTGGCGGCAACCACGCGCGCGACCCCCGCTGCGATCAGCGCATCGGTGCATGGCGGAGAGCGGCCCCAGTGGCAGCATGGTTCCAATGTGACATAGGCGGTGGCGCCTTTCGCCCGATCCCCGGCCATCGCCAGGGCGACCGGTTCGGCATGCGGGCGGCCACCCGGCTTGGTGAACCCCCGCCCGACGACACGGCCATCGCGGACGATGACGCACCCGACAGAGGGATTCGGCCAGGTCGTGCCAAGCCCCCGCCGCGCGAGGGCGAGGGCGGCGCGCATGTGCGGAAGGTCGTCAGCGGTCATGGGCGGGGGGGCGGGTTGGTTTGGGGATGCCCCGTGTTGCGTCCCGCGACCGGGTGGCCAGCCGCGCGCCCGCCAGGCGCGGTTCCGAACGGCGCGGTTCCGAACGGCTCGGTCCCGCCAGCGGTGGCCCCGCCCGCCGCTGGCTTCCGGTCATGACGGGAAAAGCCAGCCGGGCGATAACGGGATACCGCAAGCCCCCCGGGACGGGACGATGCAAGTCCCTCCACGGCGCCAGTGAGAATACCAGGTCGGACGTCACTATTCCTCCGGTACCGGCCCCAGCCCGCCGACAAATTCCTCGAAGTCCTTGGCTTCGCGGAAATTCCGGTAAACGCTGGCGAACCGTACATAGGCAACCTTGTCCAGCTCTTTCAACGTATCCATCACCAGTTCGCCGATCTGCTTGCTGGGAATATCGCTGTCGCCGGACGCTTCAAGCTGCCGCACCACGGAGTTGACGATCCGCTCGATCCGCTCCTCCTGGATCGGCCGCTTGCGCATCGACACCCGGATGGAGCGCGCCAGCTTGTCCCGGTCGAACGGCACCCGCCGGCCATCGGTCTTCACCACGGTCAGTTCGCGCAACTGCACGCGCTCGATCGTGGTGAAGCGCTGCCCGCAGTTGCCGCAGAACCGCCGCCGCCGGATGGCGCCGTTGTCCTCGGTCGGGCGGCTGTCCTTGACCTGGGTATCGTCAAATCCGCAGAACGGGCAGCGCATCTGAAGTTACCGGTGCGCGTACAGCGGGAACCGGGCGCACAGAGCCTTCACCCGCTCCCCGATCGCCTGTTCCACCGCCGTGTTGGTGCCGTCGTTGGACCGACCGAGCCCCTCCAGAACCTCGTTGATCATCAGGCCGATGTCCCGGAACTCCTCGATTCCGAAGCCGCGCGTCGTGCCGGCCGGCGAACCCAGCCGCACGCCGGAGGTAATGGCGGGCTTTTCCGGGTCGAACGGGATCGCGTTCTTGTTCGCGGTCATGTGGGCGCGTTCCAGGCTGGCTTCCGCCGCTTTGCCGGTGACGCGCTTCGGGCGCAGATCGACCAGCATCAGGTGGCTGTCGGTGCCGCCGCTGACGATGTCCAGGCCCTGCTGCTTCAGCGTTTCCGCCAGCGCGCGCGCGTTGTCCTGCACCGCCTTCTGATACAGCTTGAACTCCGGCTTCAACGCCTCGCCGAACGCCGCCGCCTTGCCGGCGATGACATGCATCAGCGGCCCGCCCTGCAGGCCGGGGAACACGGCGGAGTTGATCTTCTTCCCCAGGTC
>JAJZEV010000004.1:0-8617 GCA_021805665.1 Pseudomonadota bacterium | reverse complement strand
TAGACGCACCCGCCGTAATAGCGGCGCCCGGGATAACCCTCGGCGTATTTGTTGGTCAGCACCGAGCCTTGTGCTTCCAGCACGGCGGCGGAGACGATGTTCTCCGAGGCGATCAATTCGATCCCGTCCTGCTGGCGGTCGAACTCATGCCGGATCGCGGCGGCGAGTTCGGGATCGGTTTCCGCCAGGGGGGCGGAGAAGAAGCGCTGGGTGCTGGCAGCGGTGCTGTGCTGGTTCATCGAACTTCCACGGTGTCGGTTTGTGGCGGTGCTGTAGCATGCGGCGCATGCGCGACAAACCCGAGTATTGTATGGGACTCCCCCCGTGGTTCAAATTGCCCCCATGACCGCACCCTTGATTCTCCCTTTGCCAGACCTGCAAGCGACCGAATCCCTGGGGCGGCGTCTGGCGGCGATGGCCAAACCCGGGGATTGCATCCTGTTGGAAGGGCCGCTGGGGGCCGGGAAAACCGCGCTCGCCCGGGCCTTTTTGCGGGCGGCGGCGGGCGATCCGGCGATGGAGGTGCCAAGTCCGTCGTTTACCCTGGTGCAGATCTACGACACGACAATCGGACAGGTCTTCCATTACGATCTGTGGCGCCTCGACGGCCCCGATTCGCTGACCGAACTGGACTGGGAGGATGCGCTGGACGCGATCGTGCTGGTGGAATGGCCCGAACGCCTGGGGGGGCTGCGGCCCGGAAACGCCCTGACAATCGCGCTGCGACTCGGTGACGGCGAGGCCCGGGAGGCCGCCCTGTCGGGCTGGGATGGTCGTCTCGCGGCCCCGGGCGGCCCATCCGCACCATGAACCGCGACGACCTGATCGCCCTTTTTCTCGCCCGGCACGGTTATTCCCCCGGCGATGCCGAACCGCTGGCGCAGGATGCCAGCTTTCGGCGCTACCTGCGTATTCGCGGCGACCGGCCTGCCGTGCTGATGGACGCGCCGCCGCCCGAGGATGTCCGCCCGTTCCTGCATATCGCCGCCCACCTGCGCGGCATCGGCGTGTCCGTGCCGGCAATCCTCGCCGCGGACGAGCGCCAGGGGCTGGTGCTGGAACAAGACCTGGGCGACGATCTGCTGTCGGTGCTGCTCGATCGCGGCGAACCGGCCGAACCGTTATTCGATGCCGCCGTCGATGCGCTGGCGGCGATGCAGGCCGCGCCGCCGCCGGCCGGGCTGCCGCTGTGGGACGCCCCGACCATGGCCGCGACCGCCATGGGCACGCTGTTCGACTGGTGGTGGCCGGCGCGATTCGGTGCCGAGGCGCCACCCGCCGCCCGCGACGATATCGGCGCCGCCCTGGCCGAGATGCTGAAGCCGGTGGCCAACGGGCCAACAACCTTCGTCCACCGCGACTACTTCGCCGGCAACCTCTTACGGCTTCCCGACGGCCGTGTCGGCATCATCGACTTCCAAGGCGCAGCGCTCGGTCACCCGGCCTACGACCTGGTGTCGCTGCTGCAGGACGCCCGCCGGGACATTCCCCGCGATATCCAGGATCGCGCCTTCAACCGCTACCTGCGTGCCCGGCCGGACCTGGAACCGGCGGCGTTCCGAAATGTGTTTACCGCTTGCGCCGCCCAACGCCATCTGCGGGTCGCGTGCCAATGGGTGCGGCTGGCCCTGCGCGACAACCGCCCGCACTACCTTGCCCATGGTTCCCGAACATGGCGCCTGCTGCATCGGGCGTTGGCCGAACCGGCCGCCGCGCCGTTGGTCGCCGCCCTGGACCGATGGATACCGCCCGCCGCGCGCGGCAACCCGCCTGAACTGGAACCGCAACCATGACCGTATCCCCGCACGCCGCCATGGTTCTGGCCGCTGGTCTGGCCACCCGTATGCGCCCGCTGACCGACGCCACCGCCAAGCCGCTGCTGCCGCTGGGCGGCCGCACCCTGTTGGATCATGCGCTGGACCATCTGGTGGATGCCGGGGTGCAAACCGTCGCGGTCAACGCCCACTGGCGGGCCGACGCGGTGGCGGCGCATCTGGCGCACCGCCCCGCGCCGCCACGCACCGTGCTGCTGCGCGAGGAGCACCTGCTGGAAACCGGCGGCGGCGTCAAAGCCGCGCTGGCCGTGCTGGGCGCCGATCCGTTCTTCGTGGTGAATGGCGACGCATTCTGGCTGAATGGCCCGATCTCCGCCCTGACGCGGCTGGCCGCGGCGTTCGACGATGCGGTGGACGGCGTTCTGCTGGTCCACCGGACGTCCCATGTCCACGCCGATGTCGGCTACGGCGACTTCACCCTCGATAAATGGGGCATCCCGTGCCGCCGCAAGGAACGCGAGGTCGCGCCCTATATCTATGCCGGCGTCCAGTTGATCCATCCCCGCCTGCTCGCCGGCATGCCGGACGGCGCGTTCAGCATGAACAAGGCCTGGGACAACGCCCTGGCGGCCGGCCGCCTGCGCGCGGTCGTGCATGACGGGATGTGGTTTCACCTCTCGACCCCGCCCGATCTGGCGGAAGCCGAGCAGATACTGGAGGCGCGCATTACCGGCGACGCGCGCTGGCCGTGGCGCTGAACCTCTTTACCGTCCCACCCGACGTACCGTTTCTGGAGGCGGTCGCGCGCGGTTGGCTGGCGCGCGGCGACGACCCGCTGACCGTCAGCCGCGGACTGATCCTGCTGCCCACCCGCCGGTCCGCCCGATCGCTGGCGGAGGCGTTCCTGAGGGTGCGGGATGGGCAGCCGATGCTGCTGCCCCGCATCGCCGCGCTGGGGGCGCTGGATGAAATGCCCCTGGCCCTGTCCGGCGCGCTGGATTTGCCGCCAGCGGTGAACCCGATGCAGCGGCTGGCCGCGCTGTCCAGGCTGATCCTGGCGATGGGGGGCAAGGGCGGGGCGCCCCGCACCGCCGACCGGGCGTGGCAACTGGCGCGGGAACTGGCCGGTTTGATGGATGAGGCCGAACGCGCGGGCATCGATCTGGCGCAGCGCCTGCCGGACGCGGCCGATCCGGCATTCGCCGCCCACTGGGCGCAGACGCTGAACTTCCTGCATATCGTGACCGCTGCCTGGCCCGCCTGGCTTGCCGACAACGGCGTCATGAACCAAGCCGCGCGGCAGGTCGCCCTGCTAGACGCGCAGGCCCGCGCCTGGGAAGACACCCCGTCCACGGAGCCGGTTCTGATCGCCGGCACCACCGCCGGCATCCCCGCCGTCGCCCGCCTGCTGCGCGTCGTCGCCCGTATGCCCACCGGACAGGTGGTGCTGCCGCAACTGGACATCGACATGGACGCCGAGGCATGGGCGGATCTGGAACCGTCCCACGCCCAGGCCGGCCTTGCCCGATTGCTGTCCGACCTGGATGCAACCCGTCAGGACGTGCGGCGATGGGACGCCGACGCACCGGCCCATATCCCGCCGAACCGGTTCCGGACTCTGTCCCGTGCTCTGCTGCCGGCGGGGGCGTTGAACGACTGGATGGACCGCGATCCGGTGCCGCTGGATGGGTTGTCGCGGCTGAAAGCGGCCGACCCGCAGCAAGAGGCGCAGGCTATCGCCCTGGTGCTGCGTCAGGCGCTGGAGACTCCCGGTGCCCGGGCGGCCTTGGTGACTCCCGATCGCGATCTGGCCGGCCGGGTGGCCGCCGCGCTGCTGCGTTTCAACATCGTGGCCGACGACAGCGCGGGCGAGAAGCTGGCAGACTCGCCGCCGGCCGTGTTCCTGCGCCTGCTGGTGCGCGCGATTGCCGACGAACTGGCGCCGGTCCCGCTGCTGGCGTTGCTGAAACACCCGCTGGCCGGCGCGGGGATGACCGCCCATGCATGCCGCGATGCCGCGAGGCGGCTGGAGAAAGTGGGCTTGCGCGGCCCGCGTCCGGCGCACGGGATCGCCGGTTTGCGGCAGGCGGCCGAGGGCGATGCGCCCTCCATGGCTTTTCTGGCGCGGCTGGAATCCTGCCTGGAACCCGCACTGCGGTTCCACTCCGCCATGTCGATCCCGCCCGTTCAGGCGCTGGGGGCGGTGATCGAGGCGGCCGAACGGCTCGCCGCCACCGACGAAGCCACCGGGCCGGCGCGGTTGTGGGCGGCGGAGGAGGGCGAGGCACTGGCCACGATGCTGGCCGAACTGCGCGAAGCCATCGCCATCATGCCCGACCTGAGGCGCGGCGACCTGCCCGGCCTGTTGGACGCGGTGCTGGAGGGTTCGGTGGTTCGCAGCCGCCGGGCGTTGCGCGGCCGCGGCGGGGTCGAACACCCGCGCATTTTCATCTGGGGCTTGCTCGAAGCCCGATTGCAATCGGTCGATACCATTGTGCTGGCCAGTCTGGCCGAAACCGTTTGGCCCCCGGCGGTGGAGCCCGGCCCCTGGCTGTCCCGCCCGATGCGAACCCGCGTCGGACTGCCGGCGCCCGAGGAAGTCGTCGGGCAGGCCGCGCACGACTTCCTGGCGGCCTGCTGTTCGGCGCCCCGCGTAGTACTGTCCTGCCCGCAACGGCGTGACAACGCCCCCGCCGTCCCGGCCCGCTGGATCGCCCGGTTGGACATGTTCCTGGAAGGCCGGGGTCAGGCGTTGCCGGTTCATCCGGCCGTCGCCCGGGCGGAAGCGATCGACCTGCCGGCGGGCGCACCGCAACCGGTCCGCCCGCCTCGCCCCCGCCCGCCCGTGCGCCTGCGGCCCCGGCGCCTGAGCGTGACGGCGATCGAGAAATGGCTGCGCGACCCGTACGCTATCCACGCGCAATACATCCTGAAGCTGCCGGTGCTGAAGCCGCTGGAGGAAGCCGCCGACGCCGCCGATTACGGCATGCTGGTGCATGACGGGATGCGGCGTTTCCTGGAAAAGCACGGGGCGGGGTGGCCCTCCGATGCAGCCTTGGAACTGCGGGCGGCGATGAACCAGGCCATCGGGGCGGCAAACCTGCGGGACGCGTTGCGGGCATGGTGGGCGCCCCGGTTGGAGCGCATCGCCGATTGGGTGGCCGAAACCGAAACCAACCGCCGCGCCGGGCGCGCGCCAGTGGCGATCGTCGCGGAGCGGAAGGGAGCGGTGGAGTTCGTGCGGCCCGGCGGCGCGTTCCGGCTGACCGGTCAGGCCGATCGCATCGAACGCTATGCCGACGGGGCGCTGGCGATCCTGGACTACAAAACCGGCACACCACCGACCAAGAAGGCGGTCGCGGACGGCCTGGCACCGCAACTGCCGCTGGAGGCGGCGATGGCCGCGATGGGCGGGTTCGGTGCCGATCTGACCGGCGCGACCGATGCGCTGGTGTACTGGCATCTGTCCGGCGGCGGCGATCCGGGGAAGGTGACGGCGTTATACGGCAATGCGCCGGCCGAATTGGCGGCTGCCATCGAGTCCGCCCGCGACCGGTTGTGCGACCTGATCGACATGTTCGATGACCCGGACAAGGCGTATCTTTCCCGCCCATACCCGGACAAGGCGCTGCGCTTCCCAGACTACGAACAACTGGCCAGGATCGCCGAATGGTCGTCCTCGGGCGATGAGGATGAGTGACCTGACCCACACCGAATCCGCCAGGGACCGCGCCAATCGCGAACAGATGGTGGCGTCCGATCCCGCTGTGTCGGCGTTCGTGGCGGCCTCGGCCGGGTCGGGCAAGACCAAGCTGCTGACCGACCGGCTGCTGCGGCTGATGCTGACCGGCGCGGCGCCGGAGCGGATTCAATGCCTGACCTTCACCAAGGCCGCCGCCGCCGAGATGGCGCTGCGGCTGCAAAAGACCCTGGGCCGCTGGGTGACGATGCCGGCGGACGCATTGAGGGCGGACCTGATCCGGCTGAAGGTGGAACCGACCGATGGCGCCTGCCAGTCCGCCCGGTCGCTGTTCGCCCGTGTGCTGGACCTGCCGGGCGGGATGCGGATCGGCACGATCCATGCGTTCAGCCAGTCGCTGCTGCGGCGCTTCCCGCTGGAGGCGGCAATCTCTCCGCACTTCCAACTGGTGGACGACAACGACGCCGAGGACGCGCTGACCGAGGCGCGCGAGGACATGCTGGCCAATGCCGAGGCGGCGGGGATGCTGGGCGCCCTGCGGCTGTTGGCGGGTCTGGCGTCGGCGGCCGACTTTGGCAAGCACGTCAAGACGTTGCAGCGCGACCGCAAGCAACTGGCGGCGGCCCTGCGGCTGGACGGGGACCTGGAACGGGCACAGCGCCGCGTGCTGGGGGTGACCGCCCCGGACGAAGCAACACTGCTGGCCGGGTCAGTTGCATGGCTGGGCGAAGCGGCGTTGCGGCAGGCTGCCGTCCTGGTCAAGGCAGGTGGTCCGGCCGGCGCCGCCAACCGGGCGGACTCAATTCTGGACTGGCTTTCCCGGCCAACCGAACGACGGCGGGATACATGGCCGGACTGGTGCGCCTTGTTCCTGAAGAAGGCCGGCGAGCCGTTCGCGGACTCCACCCTGGTAGGCAGCAAGCTGGTCGGCCAGAGCGGCATACTGGATCGCTACCGGGAGGAGATCGACCGCATCCGGAAGATCGAGGATGGTCGTAAGGCCATCCAGCTCGCGGCGATCTCCGGCGCGCTGGCAATGCTCGCGGGGCCGGTCGTCGGCGGTTATGCCCGCCGCAAGGACGAAGCCGGGCTGCTGGACTACGAAGACCTGATCGGCCGCACATCCGACCTGCTGGTCGATCCCGGCGCGGCCTGGGTGCTGTACAAGCTGGACGGCGGACTGGACCACATGCTGTTGGATGAGGTGCAGGACACCGCGCCCCAGCAATGGCGCATCGCCCATTCCCTGACGGCGGAGTTCTTTGCCGGCGCGGGCGCGCGGGATCGTACGCGCACGGTGTTTGCGGTGGGCGACCGCAAGCAGTCCATCTACTCCTTCCAGGGCGCCGATACGGCGGAGTTCGACCGTTCCCACGACGAACTCTCCCGCAGGGTCCTTGGGTCCGGGCAGGTGTTCAAGGATGTGGGGCTGGATGTGTCGTTCCGCTCCACCGAACCGGTTCTGGCGCTGGTGGATGCGGTGTTCGCCGATCCGCTGGCCCGTCCCGGTGTCGTGGGGGCGGGGGAGACGCTGACCCACTATGCCGATCGCGCCGGGCATGCGGGGCAGATTGAAATCTGGCCGCTGGCGCCGCCGCCCGAACCGTCGCCGCATCAGCCATGGACCGTGCCGGATCATAACCAGGGGCAGACCTCGGCCCGTGAGTTGCTGGCCAGCACCCTGGCCGGGTGGATCCGGGATCAGACCGATGGATCCGTCATGCTGGAAAGCCGGGCACGGCCGTTGACGCCCGGGGACGTGCTGATCCTGGTTCGGCGACGGGATGCGTTCGCCCGGGCGCTGGTGCGCGAACTGAAAGCCAAGGGCGTGCCGGTGGCCGGGCTGGACCGGTTGACGCTGACCGACCAGCCGGCGGTGCAGGACTTGATCGCGCTGGCCGATTCGCTGCTGCTGCCGTCGGACGACCTGACGTTCGGCTGCCTGCTGACCAGCCCGCTGGGCGGCCTGTCCGACGGGTCGCTGATGGACCTGGCGATCGAACGGGAAGGCTCTTTGTGGGAAACGTTGCGAAACCGGGCGGGCGAGCGTGCGGACTGGCGGGCGGCGGCGGACTTCTTCTCGTCCCTGCTGGCCAGGGTCGATTACGTCTCCCCCTATGTTCTGTTCGCCGAAGCCCTCGGTCCTCTCGGCGGCCGAGCGCGCCTTTTCGCTCGGTTGGGGCCGGAGGCGGCGGAGCCGGTGGATGAGCTGCTGAACGCGGCCCTGACCTATGCCGGCCGTCATCCGCCCTCGTTACAGGGGTTCCTGCACTGGCTGCGGAACTCGGGCGCTGAGGTGAAGCGGGAAGCCGAGGCGGCGGGCAATCTGGTGCGGATCATGACGGTGCATGGCGCCAAGGGATTGCAGGCGCCGCTGGTGATCGTGCCGGATACCTCTGCCCTGCCGAAGGACGACAACACGATCGTCTGGACCAGGGACGATGCCACCGGGATCGACGTGCCGCTGTGGGCGCCGCGCGCCGCCTTTCGCTGCGAGGTATTGGACCGGCTGCGGGCCACCGAACGGCAGCGGCAGATGGAGGAGCATAACCGGCTGCTGTATGTGGCGCTGACCCGGGCGGAGGATCGTCTGCTGGTGTGCGGCTGGAGCGGCAAGAACCAGCCCAAGGACGAATGCTGGCACAGCCTGGTGTGGCGCGGGTTCTTGGCCCTGGGGGCGGAGCGGGCGCCGTTCGGGCCTTGGGGCGGCGAGGTTCTGCGGCTGAGCGCGCCGCAATCCAACCCTCCGGTAGTGGCCGACAAGGCTGCTGACGCCCGGGGGGACGAGCCTTTGCCGCCGTGGATCGGGGCCGCGCCCGGCTGGGTGCCGCATCCGCCGCCGCCGGAGCCGCCGCGGCCGGTTCCCCTGGCGCCCAGCCGGCCGGATGGGGTCGATCTGGGGCCGGTGCCGGCGGCCGACTCGCCGCTGGCGGAACGGGATGCCGGCGGGAACCGGTTCCGGCGCGGCCAGTCGATCCACGCCCTGTTGCAGCATCTGCCGGCTTTGGCGCCGGACCAGAGGCGGGAGGCGGCGATTCGGTTCCTGGACCGGCCCGGCAACGGCCTGCCGGATGGCGAAGCGGTCTGGATGACGGACGAGGTTCTGGCGGTGATGACGCACCCCGATCTGGCACCCTTGTTC